>NZ_BAAHFQ010000095.1:0-12301 GCF_054681715.1 Deferrisoma sp. | reverse complement strand
GCCGGCGGCACCCGGGACTGGAGCCGGATCCAGGAGTACGGGAGCACCGCGGTCCGGTTGGGGGACGCGGTGCGGGAACGGGCGGAGCAACTGACCCAGCGGGCCCTCGAGACCATCGAGGCCCGGGGGGCCACGGCCCTCGTCGTGGCCCGGGGGGCCCGGTGGACCGCCGCCGCCACCCTGGGGGTGAGCCTACTGACCGTGATCGCCCTGGCCCGGTGGTGGCGCCGGTTCCAGGACGTGATCCTGGGGTTCTAGGCCATGGGCGCGTACGAACCAGTGACCATCGAGGCCAAGGGGGGCCATTACGAACTCACCCGGGAGGGCCGATTGCTCTTGCGGGTTCCCCGGAGCGTGTTCGAACGGTACCGGAGCGACGCGGTGTTTCCCCCGGCCTGGCCCGCCCGGGAGGAGGAGCACCCCGTCCGGCGGCTGTACTGGAACCCGGACACCCGCGAGTTCCTCATGGCCGGGCTCGACGCCCACCCCGCCCGCACGGCCGAACTCCATGGCGGCACCCCGTTTCGCTCCTATCTCCAGGGGTTCTGGCTCCCCGACCCGCCGGTGCTCCTCTTGCGCCCGTTCTGGAACCCCGCCGACCCCTACGACCCCTTCGACCGCGCCGCCAGGTCGCGGAGCCTCCGCGCCCAGCTCGCCTTCGTGGAACTCCTGGAGGGCCTGCGGCCGCCGCAAGGGTGGGCGGTCGTCCTCAACGCGACCCAGGAGTACCTGGAGGCCCTCGGCATGGGCCCGCGGGGCACCCCAGGGAGCCCGGGGGAGATCCTGTCGGTCTCCCTGGCCCCGCCCGTGCCCCGCGAGGACCCGGCCGCCCGGGCGGCCCTGGACGCCCTGGGGTTGGATCACGTGGGCGACGCGTTTCCCGTGCTCCGGTCCGGCGCGCTCGCGGGCGCCTACGCCCTGGGCCTCCCGTCGGTCCACGCCGTGGAGGCGGTGTTCCGGGCACACGGCCTCCACTACCAGGTGGGACCGTTTCGGCCGCATTGACGTTGGGACGGGGGACGTTGGGACGTTAGGACGCTGGGACGTGAGGACGGTAGACCGCCGGGACGCCCCCTCCTCGCCGCCTCGCCGCCTCGCCGCCTCACCGCCCAGCCGCCTAGCCGCCTAGCCGCTCCGCGGGCACGGCCATCAGGGTCACCTGGGCCAGGGCCACCGATGCCGGGGCGCCGTCCGCCTCGGCCCACACCTCGGACTGGGCCACGAGCACCGTGCGGCCGGGCCGCACCACCCGGGCCCGGCACCGCAGCCGCTCGCCCACCGCCGGCCGGAGGAAGTTGATCTTGAACTCGATCGTGAGGATCCGGCGGTCCCCAGGCACCAAAGTAAATGCCGCGTACCCGGCCGAGTGATCGGCCAGGGTGGCGAGGACCCCGGCGTGGACGAACCCGTCCTGCTGGAGGTGCTCGGGCCGGACCTCCACCACGGACTCCCAGACCCCCGGCCCCACCTCCGCGGCCCGGGCGCCCAGGTGGCCGGGAAACCCCGTGGCGAAATCCTCCCGGAGGAACGCCGCCCGCTCGGGAGAAAGCCGGTCACCGCCCATAGGTCACCCCCGCCACCCAGCCCCACCCAAGGGCGTCCTGGGTGCCCCGGCGGCCCCCGAGGCTCAGGCGCCATCGCCCGAGCACCCAGTCGAGAACCACCCCATACGTCGCGAAGTCCCGCTTCCGGTGCACCCCGAACGGCCCCGAGTACCCGGCCGCGTCCACGCCGACCCGGAACCGGCCCCCCGCCAGGGGGAGCCGGGCCGCCCCGGCCCAGGTGAACACGTCGTCCTGGGAGCCGTTTTTCGTGGGGTCGCCCAGAATCCCCAAGCCCGCATTCAGGCTCACCAAGACCGGCCCCGCCTCCACGTCCCAGAGGCCGGTCAAAAACACGTCGGTCTCGTCGGTGCCCAGGCCCCGGCGGTCCGAGGCGTTGGGGAGCTTCACCCCGAACCGGAAGCTGAACCCCCTCAGGGTTTCGGGGAACAGGGAGAGCTTGGTCCAGAGCCGCACGTCGCCGGACTCGTAGGAGCCCTCCCGGTCGTCGGCCGGGTCGAACCAGAGGAGCTCGTACTGGGCCGAGACCTCGGCGTGGGGCCCCACCCCGAGGGTCGCCTCGACCTCTGGGAACGTCCACAGGACCCCCTTGCCGCCCCGCAGGAACTCGGAGTGCTGCCAGGTGCGGCTCACCCCCAGGGACGCGCTCCAGCCCCGCTCCCCCAGGGTGGAGGCCTCCTCGGTGAGGTACGGCCATTCGGCCCGGGCCGCGGGGCCGCAGAGCGGCAACACCGCGACCGCGAAAAGGAACGCCCTCCGGAGCCTCATCCCTCTCCTCCCCGCCCCGCCCGTACGAGATCCGCCACGGTCACGTTCGCGAGCGCCCACAAGACATCGAGGGCCAGGTGCAGATGGGACCGGGCGTCGGTCAGCAGCGTGGCCGAGGGGGCGAACTCCCCCGCCGCCCCCCACACGAGCACCCGCACCGGGACCCGGGGAAGGGCCGGGACCTCAGCGGCCGCGTCGGCCCCCTCGACGGGCCGCCCGCCCAGGGCGGCCGCGGCCGAAAGGAGCCCCCGGGGCCCCGCCCCAAACGCCTCCACCAGGCGCGGGAGCGGCAGCGCATGGGGCCCCCGGAAAAAGGCGTCGCCTCCGGGCAGGTCCCGGAACCGAACCCATTCCCCCCGGAGCGGGGCCTCCAGGGCCCCGGCCAGGTAGGCCACGGCCACGAGCGCCCGCTGGTACCCCACCGGCCGGCCCGGGTCGCCCTCGAACCCGACGGTCCGGGCCGAGGGGTCCACCGCGACCGTGCGGCCCAGCAGGGGCAGGAGGAACCTCCCCCCGTCCCACCGGGCCCCCGCGGCCCGGGCCGCCTCCCCGGGGTCGCGCGCGGCCAGGCGCTCCCAGTGGGCCGGGTGGAGATCCTCGGCCCGGGCGTAGAGGCGGTTTTCCTCGGGGTTCAGGGGCTGATCGACGGCCATTGGCGCTCCTTGGACGCTCCCGGTATGCTTTTTCGTCTGGCAACGGGGAGGCGGGAAACGAGGCCCCCCTCACCCCGGCCCTCTCCCCCCGGGGGGGAGAGGGAGACAGACGGCGCCCGGTTCCTTATCGGCACGAAAGGATCCCCCCTCCCCTCGTGGGAGGGGGACGGGGAGAGGGGCACAGACGGCAAACAAGACGGCCCGGGCGCCCCTCGGGCGGCCCGGGCCGTCTTGGGTTCCCAAGCCTTTCAGCCTTCCAGCTTCCCAGCTTTCCAGCCTTCCAGCCTCCCGGCCTTCCAGCCTCCCAGCCGTCAATACTCGTACATCGTCCAGATCCCGCAGGGGCACACCCCGGCGCAGAAGCCGCAGCCGATGCATTTGTCGTCGTCCACCACGTACTCGTACCCGCCGCCCTCGGTCTCCCGGCGGGAGATCGCGCCCCAGTAGCAGGTGGTCTCGCAGAGATGGCAGTCGCGGCAGCTCGCGCACGACATGCATTTTCCGGCCTCGCCCTCGCAGGTGCGCGAAAGGTCGTTCTGCCGGGCCCGGTCGTACCACTGGAACTTGATCCGCTCGTAGGGGATGACCTCCTTGCGGTCGTCCTCGTACTCGGTCTTCGCAATCAGGGAGTGCACGTACCGGGCCGCCCGCAGGCCGGAGCCGATGGCGTTGGTGATGAGCCCGGGCCGGGTCACGTCGCCCACGGCAAACACCTTGGGGTCGGTGGTGCGGCCCACCGGGTCCACCCGCACGAACCCCCGCTCCCGGTCGATCGTCTCGGGCAGGTAGTCGAGCTCCGGGGTCTCGCCGATGGAGATGAACACCACGTCGGCCGGAAGGGACGTGCCGTCCTTGAAGTAGATCCGCTTTTCCTCGGGGTCGTAGCGCTCGGTGAACTTGGGGTAGAGGATCTCGGCGCCCCGGGCCTTGGCCATCTTCTGCTCTTTGCCGAAGGAGGCGGGTTTCTGGATGTCCACCGCGGTGACCGTGCGGGCCCCGCAGTTGAAGGCCTCCACGCAGATGTCCATGCCCACGTTCCCCGCGCCGATCACCACCACGTCCTTGCCGGTGAGGTCCCGGGGGTTGCGGGCGTTGATCTCCTTGAGGAACACGATGCCCGGCACCACGTGCTCGTAGCCCGGGAACGGGATCACCCGGGGCGAGTGGCATCCGGTGGCCAGCAGCACCACGTCGTGGGCGTCGTAGATCTCCTTGTATTTCGCCGCGTCCACCTCGACCCCGGTGTGGACCTCGATCCCGGTCGCCCGGAACCGCTCGATCTCCTTGGCCAGGATCTCCCGGGGCAGCCGGTCCTCGGGGATGCAGTAGTAGATCTTGCCGCCGAGTTCGGGCTCGCGCTCGTAGAGGCTCACCTGGTACCCCCGGAGCCGGAGCTGCCAGGCCGCGCTCATGCCGGCGGGCCCGCCGCCGATCACGGCGATCCGCTCGGAGCGCTTGGTCTCGATCCGGGGGGCCGGCCGCTCCAGACTCAGCCGCCCGAGGAAGCTCACGTCCACCGGGTCGGAGAGGTACGCCTGGCGCGAGCAGTGGTCCATGCACAGGTTGGGGCACACGTACCCGCACACCGTGCCCGGAAACGGCGAGTACTTGAGCACGAGATCGAGGGCGTCGGTCTCGTGCCCCTCGCGCAGGAGCCGGGTGCGCTCGTGGGTCGGGATGCCCGTGGGGCAGTACCCCGCGCAGGGCGGGGCGTATTTGTCGTTCTCCCACACGGGGCGCTGGCGCCGGAGTTCCCCGGTCACCGTGAACGGGATGATCGTGCGCTCGTCGGTGATGTAGTCGGCGAAGATGCCGCCCTCGCCCACCCCCTTGAACCACACGTTCCGCCGGAACTCGGCCATGCTCCGGCGCTTCGACCGGGCCCGCTCGGCCCGCTCGTCGGGGGTGAGGGCCACGATCTTCCGCCACTCCTCGGGGCTCCGGGTCAGGGCCTCGTAGAACCCCATGCGGTCGATCGCCTTGAGGAACGGCTTCATGTGCTTTTTGAGCCAGGCCCAGTCGGCGTCGGTGAGCTCGGCGACGCGCACGTCGTCCTCGCTCACCCCCTCGGTGGGCCCCCGGAAGTAGATGGTGCCGCCCACCATGCCGACGCAGGGCCGGTAGCCCAGCACGTTGTCGGGGTTGCGGGGGTTCACCCCGCACACCACGGCGATGCCCCCCGCCTTGAACTCGGCAAAGGAGTCGCCCACGTCCCGGAAGTACCAGGACTGGATCGGGTCGAACCGGGGGTTGTACTTGGTCAAGGTGTCGCACCGGGCCCCGCCCCCGCCCTGGACGTAGAGCACGCCCTGGGCCCCGGCGTTGTGGGCGCCGTTGGCCACGTCGCCCAGCACCGTAATCTTGGCCCCGCAGTTGATCCAGCCCACGTCGTCGGAGCAGGAGCCCTCCACCACGATCTCGGTGCCGAACATGCCCATGGCCCCGAGGCGCTGCCCCGGCGCGCCCACGACCTTGATCTTCACGGTCTCGCCGGTGGGCCAGATGCGGCCGCCGATCCCGTGCTGGCCGTCGGCCACCACCTTGAGCCGGCGCTTCCCGCGCCGGACGAGTTCCTGGATGCGCTCGTCGAGTTCCTTCGACGGAACCCGCTTCCCGTTCACACGACCTTTGACTTCCACGGAAGACGGCATGGTTCGTCCCCTAGCACGCGTACGCGATCTGGAGCCGGTCGGCGATGGCCCGGTCGGCCACGCTCAGCCCGTCGGACATGCCGATCGGCAGCTCCGTGGACCGGCCCATGGGTGCGAAGATCTTCTTGAGTTCCTTGTCCGCGGCCACGAACACGTCCACCACCCGCTCGGCCACCTTGTCGGGGTCAAGCCGGCGGTAGAGCTTCGGGTCCTGGGTGGTGATGCCCCGGGGGCATTTGCCGGTGTTGCAGATGTTGCACCGGTTTCGCTCGTCGCCCAGGCACCCCCCGGCCGCCTGCATGATGTACTTGCCGCAGTCGGCGCCCGACGCGCCCAGCATGATGAGGGCGGCGGCGTTGGCCGCCAGGTTCCCGCTCTTGCCCACCCCGCCCGCCGCGAAGAGCGGCAGCTCGTTCTGCTTCCCGATCTTCACGAGGTTCAGGTAGCACTCCCGCAGGTTCGAGGCGATGGGGTGGCCCATCTTGTCGAGGCTCACGTTGTAGGCGGCCCCCGTGCCCCCGTCCTCGCCGTCGATCGTGAGCGCGGCGGCGAACGGGTTCCGGGCCAGGTTGTTCAGGACCGCCAGCGCCGTCTTCGTGCCCGAGATCTTGGGGTACACCGGCACCCGGAACCCGAACAGCATCGACATGGAGGTGATCATCTTCGCGACCGCCTCCTCGATGGAGTACTTGGTCTGGTGGGTCGGCGGGGAGGCCAGGTCCACGAACTCGGGCACGCCCCGGATGCGGGCGATGTGCTTGAGCACCTTGGCGGCCATCAAAAGCCCCCCGTCCCCGGGCTTGGCGCCCTGGCCGTACTTGATCTCGATGGCGGCCGGGTCGCACTGCATCTCGGGCACGGCGTGGATGATCTCGTCCCAGCCGAAGTACCCGGAGGCGATCTGGAGGATGAAGTATTTGAGGAACGGGCTCTTAAGGAGCCGGGGCGGCATGCCCCCTTCCCCGGTGCACATGACCACCGGGATCTTCTCGACCTCGTTGAGGTAGGCCACGCCCATGGCGAGCCCCTCCCACATGTGGGGCGACAGGGCCCCCACCGACATCCCCCCGATCCGGATCGGGAAGATCTCCCGCACCGGGGGGATGAACGGGGTGCCGTCGCGCACCAACGAGTCCCCCTCCACCCGCAGGGGGAGCTGCTCGGGGGGCAGGTTGCGGCCCAGGTAGGTGCGCACCCGGAACTCGTGGCGGCCGGCGTCGAGGGCCGGGTCGGTGAGCATGGAGATCCGGGTGAACTTGAGCTGGTCCAGGGTGGACACGCCGGGGTCGTTTCGCCGGCCGCCCCGCTTGTAGGGCTCGCCCCCCTGGTTGATGTGCCAGTTGAACTTGTTGGCCGGGTTGAACTCGGGCCGGATCGCGTCGTTGGGGCACACGAGCCGGCACGTGGCGCACCCGATGCACCGGCGGCGGATGTCGGTGACCTGCCGGACCCCGGAGACCACCTTGCGCACGGTGGTGGGAAGGGGGATCGGCCCCGTGGACTCCACGAGTCGCTTCTCGAACACGCCCGGCTCGATGGCCCGCACGGGGCACACCGCGGTGCATCGGCCGCAGCGGGTGCACTGGGCGTCGTTCCAGTGAATGACGTAGGGCAGGTCGCTCAGGCTAAGCTGATGGTTGTGGTCGAGCCGTCCAGCTGATTCCATACCTCGATCTCCTTGGCGCCGGGGCGCACCGCAACGAAGTCGTACTTCATCGGGAACACGTCCTTCTCGACGTCCCGGTTGGGCACGGCCGAGGTGAGGCCGCAGACCTCCGACATGAGCCCCACCCGGCCCTTCACCCCGCCCACCACGCCGGGCCGGAGCTTCTTGGCGTCCTGCACCATGAACACCGTGCCGTCCCGGTCGCAGCCGATCACGCAGTTGGGCCCGTCGATCGTGAGCATCCGGAGGCTGCGCTTCATGAGCCGCAGGGCCTCGGCGTCGGGCCGCCCGCCCATCTCCTCGTCCTTCAGGGGCGTGATCACGTCCTTGTAGTAGGGCAGGGGGTAGCCGAGCCGGCACCGCACGTAATGGAGGATGTGGGCAAACACCTCGCTGTCGGAGTTGTAGCCCACGTACCCGGGCTCGCCCCGGCTCATGAGGTACTCCCGGATCGGGACGAACGCTGTGTTCTCCCCGTTCGTCATGGTGAACACGCCCTGGATGAAGAACGGGTGGCAGGCGTAGAGGTTGATGGCGTAGTTCGTGTTCTGGCGGCCTTGCGCGAACACGATCTTCGCCGGGATGGGCTTCTTGTCGAGCCCGAAGAACTCGCCGACCTCCAGGGGGTCGCCCACCTCCTTGAGGGTCACCACGTCGGGCCAGAAGCTGAACACGGTGATCGAGCCGCCGTCCCGCTCCCCCATGGCCCGGATCTCCAGGCGGGTCTTCAGCAGGAACTCGGCCTTCTCCTCAAAGGGCTTGTCCCGCATATGGTCCGGGTACTCGAAGGCCTTCACGATGTAGCGGTCGTGGCGCTCCACGGTGGGCCCGGGGTTCGGGTGGAGGGCCGGCTCCCACATGTGCTTCGTGCGAAACCCCTTCGAGACCATGAACTGGTCGAGGTCGTAGAACCCCTTGTCCGTCGTGATGGCCGACAGGACCGGGTACTCCTTGAGCTCCTCGAACTCGCCCCCCAGATCCCGGAGGATGAGGCCCAGGCCGGAGCCGTCGTGGCCCTCCTTCATAGTTTCAAGGGCGAGGATGTTCTCCATGGGGGAGAAGTACTCGTCCGAGATGATCGCGGCTAACCGACACATGAACGTTTCTCCTTGCCCTGGCGGGCTGCCCATTCTTTACGCACACGGCCCCGAAGGCTCGGCACGGTTGTACGCCAGCGAACGAGCGAAAGCAAGCTTCTTTGTGCCTAATTCTTGGGCATTCGCGGACGCAAAAACCGCCCCCCAAAGGAGGCGTCCTCTCGGTCCCAGGGTCCCCGCGGCTCCCCGCCCTACTCCCCTCCGGCGCTCACCGACACAAACACCAGGGGCTCGCGGCCGGCCCGCATCCCGTGGGCCTCGCCCTCGGGCACGAACACCACCGTGCCCGCCTCGACCGCGTGGGCACCCTCGGGGGTCAGGAACGCCCCCTCCCCGGCCGTGATGACCCAGACGTGGTCCCCCTTGTGCACGTGAGGGTGGATCTCGTCGCCCGGTTCGAGCCGCCACACCGTGACCCGGCTGTGGGGCCCGGAGGCCACCGGGTTCTTGCGCCCCACCGCGCACTGCGCCACCGACAGGATCTTCATGACTGCGTCCTCCCTCTCGCGGCCTTCTCGGCCAACCCCGAGGTCCCGAACCGGCGCTCCAGCTCGGCGCCCACCCGGGCCGGGTCGATGCCCCGGTGGCCGAGGAGCACGAGGCAATGGAACGCGAGGTCCGCCAGTTCATACACGAGCGCGTCGTCGTCGGCCGCCTTGGCGGCCAGGAGGACCTCCACGGCCTCCTCCCCCACCTTCTGGAGGATCTTGTCCTCCCCCTTCTCCAGGAGCCGGCACACATAGGAGTCGGGCCTGGGGTTCGCCTTGCGGTCGAGGATCACCTCGTAGACCCGGCGCAGGATGTCGGCGGTCGGCGCTTGGCTGGTCACGGCGGCAACTCCCTGGTGGAACGGCTGGAAAGCTGGAAGGGCTCCCGGGCACGAAGTTCTCCGTGTCCTCCGTGCCCTCCGTGGTAGAAAACCCCTACCCCTCGAGCCGCACCGGCACGCCCCGGTCGGCCAGGTAACGCTTGACCTCTTCGACCGTGAGCTCCCGGAAGTGGAAGATGCTCGCCGCGAGCGCCGCGTCGGCGCCGCCCACAGTCACGGCCTCGTACATGTGGTGGGCGTTTCCCGCCCCCCCCGAGGCGATCACCGGGATCTCCACCGCGTCGGCCACGGCCCGGGTCAGCGCCAGGTCGAACCCGTCCTTCGTGCCGTCGGCGTCCATGCTGGTGAGCAGGATCTCCCCGGCCCCCAGGGCCTCGACCCGCCGGGCCCACTCCACCGCGTCGAGGCCGGTGGGCTTGCGGCCCCCGTGGGTGTAGACCTCCCACCCCTCCCCGGGGCCCTCGCCCCGGCGCTTCGCGTCGATGGCCACCACGATGCACTGGGACCCGAACCGGCGGCTCGCCTCGGCCACCAGCTCCGGCCGCTGCACGGCCGCGGTGTTGATCGACACCTTGTCGGCCCCGGCGAGGAGCAGCCGGCGCACGTCGTCCACCGTGCGCACCCCGCCGCCCACGGTCACCGGCATGAACACCCGCTCGGCCGTGGCCCGCACCACGTCGATGATGATGTCGCGCTCGTCGCTCGAGGCGGTGATGTCGAGGAAGGTCAGCTCGTCGGCGCCCTGGGCGTCGTAGAGCTCGGCCACCTCCACGGGGTCCCCGGCGTCCCGGAGGTTCACGAAGTTCGTGCCCTTGACCACGCGGCCGGCATTCACGTCGAGGCAGGGGATGATGCGTTTTGCGAGCATGGGTTCTCGGCTGGAAGGCTAGAAGGCCAGGAGGCCGGGATGCTGGGAGGCTCGGAACCCCTTTTCCGACGCCCCGCGCCGCGGGCTCACCGGGCGCCCTCGGCCAGGGCGAGGGCCTCGGCGAGATCGAGGGTCCCCTCGTAGAGGGCCCGGCCCGTGATCACGCCGACCACGCCGTCCCCCTCCAGGGGGAGGAGGCGCTCGATGTCGGCGAGGGTCGAAACCCCGCCCGAGGCGATCACGGGCCGTCCGGCGGCCCGGGCGAAGGCGGCCGTGGCCTCCAGATTCACCCCGGTCTGCATGCCGTCGCGCTCGATGTCGGTGAAGATGAACCCGGCCGCACCCCGGCCGGCCAGGTCCCGGGCCAGGTCCTCGGCCGCCACATCGGTCACGTCGGCCCACCCCCGCACGGCCACCCGGCCGCCCCGGGCGTCGATGCCCACGAGCACCCGGCCGGGACGGGCCTCCGACAGCCGGCCCACGAGGTCGGGGTTTTCCACGGCCGCGGTGCCCAGGATCACGTAGTCCACCCCTTCGGCGAACCAGGCCTCGGCCGTGGCCTCGTCGCGGATGCCGCCCCCGAGCTCCACCTCCACGTCCACGGCCCGCCGGATGGCTCGAACGGCCTCCCGGTTCTCGGGCCGGCCCGAAAACGCGCCGTCCAGGTCCACCACGTGGATCCGGCGGGCCCCGGCCTCGGCCCACCGCCGGGCCACGGCGGCCGGGTCGTCGCCGTACACCGTGGCCTCGTCCATCCGGCCCTGGCGCAGCCTGACGCACCGGCCGCCCTTGAGATCGATCGCGGGAATCACGAGCATTCTTGTTTTCCCTTCGGGAAACGGTGGGAGAGCCCCCTCACCCCGGCCCTCTCCCCCAACGGGGGAGAGGGAGTCACACGGCCCCCGGCTCCTTGCCGGCGCGAAACGGTTCCCCTCCCCCGGTAGGAGGGGGACAGGGGGAGGGGGTAGCCGTCCCAGCGTCCTAACGTCCCAGCGTCCGAACGGTCTCCCAGAACCCCCGGAGCAGGGCCAGGCCCACCCGCTGGCTCTTCTCGGGGTGGAACTGGCAGGCGAACAGGTTGTCCCGGGCCACCGCCGCGGCGAACTCCACCCCGTACTCCGTGGTGCCCACCACCACCCCCGGGTCCTCGGGCACCGGGTAGTAGGAGTGGACGAAATAGACATACGCCCCGTCGGGCACCCCCGAGAGCACCGGGTGTTCCCGGACCTTGCGCAGCCGGTTCCAGCCCATGTGGGGCACCTTGCGCCGCTCGGCCGCCCCGGGCTCGGGGTGGGGGAACCGCACCACCCGGCCCCGCAGGATGCCGAGGCCCGGCACGGGGCCGTTTTCGTCGCTCTCGTCGAACAGCAGCTGGTACCCCACGCAGATCCCCAGGAACGGGGTGCCCGCGAGGATCCGGTCGCGCACCACCTGGGCGAGCCCGAAGGCCTCGAGCTTTCGCAGGCAGTCCCCGAACTCCCCCTGGCCGGGCAGCACCAGGGCCGCGGCGTCCCGCACCCGGGCCGGGTCGCGGGTCACCACCGCCGGGGCCCCCACATGCTCCAGGGCCTTTTCCACGCTCCGGAGGTTCCCGGAGTCGTAATCCAGGACCGCCACCTCCACGGTCACAGGCTCCCCTTGGTCGAAGGCACCCCGGCCCGCCTCGGGTCCGGCGAGGCCGCCCGGCGGAGGGCCCGGCCGAAGGCCTTGAACACGGCCTCGATCCGGTGGTGGTTGTTCCGGCCGGCGAGCACCCGGACGTGGAGCGTGACGCCGGCGTTTCGCACCAGGGCCTCGAAGAACTCCCGGAAGAGCTCGGTGTCCAGGTCCCCCACCTTGCCCGGGGGGATGCCATCGTCGTAGCTCAGGTGGGCCCGGCCCGAGAGGTCCAGGGCCACCTGGGCCAGGGCCTCGTCCATGGGCACCACGGCCTCCCCGAACCGCTCGAGCCCCCGGCGGTCGCCCAGGGCCTTCGCCAGGGCCTGGCCGAGGCAGATCCCCACGTCCTCCACGGTGTGGTGGGCGTCCACGTGGAGATCCCCCCGGGCCTCCACCTCCAGGTCCACGAGCCCGTGGACGGCCACGTGGGTGAGCATGTGGTCCAGGAACCCCACCCCGGTCTGGATCCGGTGGGCGCCGGCGCCGTCCAGGTCCAGCGCCAGTTTCACCCGGGTCTCCGCCGTCGTCCGCTCGATCTCGGCCCGTCT
>NZ_BAAHFQ010000094.1:0-12521 GCF_054681715.1 Deferrisoma sp. | reverse complement strand
CCGGCGCCGCAGGAGCACCTGGAGGGGCAGGTCCGGCACCTCAACGTAGGCCGTCCGGGGCACGGCAGGGGACCTCCTTTCCCCAGCCCGGGCCGCGGCGCTTGTCCTTGAGCGCCTCCACCCGGCAGGCGAACCGGCCGGGCCCGAGCCGCCGCCGGCCGGCTCCCACCCGAAGCGACACCAACGACCCCAGGGAGGGGGCCCCGTCGGGTTTTCGGGTGAGGCACACGAGGGCGGCGCCGTGCTCCTGGGCGAGGCCCCCGAGGCGGGTCTGGGCCGCCAGGGTGAGGTCCCGGCGGTCCCCCAGGTCGAGCACCACCAGGCCGAAGGCGCCGGACCGGAGGAGATGGTCGGCCGCCCGTAGGGCCTCCCGGAGGCCGGGGGCCCGCACCACGGCCAGGGCGTCGAGGTCTACCCCGGCCTCGGCCGCGTCCGGTGGGTAGAAGGCGCTCTCCTCCGAGGTGATCCAGGCCACGGGCTCCCCCCGGGCCTGGGCGTCGCGCACGAGGAGCACGGCCGCCGTGAGGGGGGCGGGGTGGGCCCCCCCCGACACCTCCACCACCCGGCCGGCCAGGCCCTCCAGGCTCCATTCGGCCGGAGAGGCCGACCGGCCGAGCCGCGAGGCGGGCACCACGGGAATCGAGCGAAGCGCAGCAAGGGACATGGGGATTCTCCGCTGGGCGGCCGGTGTCAGGGGTGGATTCCCCAAACGGCGGATCCGGGGGGCTTTTCGACCGCGGACCGACGACCGAAGACCGACGACTGCACTACTCCAGCCTTCTACGCACCTCGATCACCTTGCCCAGGATCTCCACCTCGGCAGGGTCGGGCACGATGGGCTCGTGCCGGGGGTTTTCGGGCAGGAGTTCCACCCGGCCCCGGGTGAGCCGGAGCCGCTTCACGGTGGCCTCGTCGCCCACCCGGGCCACCACGATGTCGCCCGTGCGGGCCGTGGCCTGGCGTCGGACCACCACGAGGTCGCCCGGCAGGATGCCGGCGCCCACCATGCTGTCGCCCCGCACCCGCAGGGCGAACAGTTCGGGTTCCTCCCCCCGGGCCTCCACCGGCAGGTACCCCTCCAGGTGCTCCACGGCGGTGTCGGTGGGGCCGGCCGGCACCCGCCCGAGGAGCGGCACGAGCACGGTGGGGGTGGCGGACCCGGGCAGGCGGTACCCCCGGGCCTTGCCCCGGGTCACCACGAGCCGTCCCTCGGCCACCAGCCGCTCCAGGTGCTTGCGGGCCGTCTGGACCGACCGGAACCCCAGGGCCTCCTGGACCTCCCGCACCGTGGGCGGGTGGCCCGCGAGGATGCGGTCGCGCACAAACCGGAACACCTTCTGCCGGGTCTCACCGGGCGGGGTGGGGGCCATGGGACGCTCCTTGGTCGGCTGGAAGGCTAGAAGGCTGGAAAGCTGGGAGGCTGAGAGCTTCCAGACCTTGGCGGCGAGATGGGCCTAGCCGAAACCGACCCGCCACGCCGCCAAGCAGAAGTAAAGCACACAAATGTATGCCATGCAAGGGGGCAGACCTGGACGCCCGGGCCGCGGGATGGTATGAACCCGCGCCGGTGTCAGGAGTCAGAGGACAGAATTCAGGCGACAGGGAAGGGGGGCGGCCGGGTCGCGAGCCGTTTCGCTGCCCCGCCGGACGCCCCCGAGGAGACCCGTTTGAGCCGTTCCGACCCGTTGATCCTCGCCGTCGAGACCTCCTGCGACGAGACCGCCGCGGCCGTGCTGCGCGGGGAGCGGGGCCTCCTGGCCGACGTGGTGGCGAGCCAGGCCGCGCTCCACGCCGAGTACGGCGGGGTGGTGCCCGAGCTGGCCTGCCGGGCCCACATCGAGGCCGTGGTGCCCGTGGTGCGCCGGGCGCTCGGGGAGGCCGGGGTGGACCTCGCCGACCTCGACGCCGTGGCCGTGACCCGGGGGCCGGGCCTCGTGGGGGCGCTCCTCGTGGGGCTCTCGTTCGCCAAGGCCCTGGCCTGGGCCCGGGGCCTCCCGCTGGTGGGCGTCAACCACCTGGAGGCCCACCTGGCGGCCGCGTTTCTGGAGCACGACGTGGGGTTCCCCTTCGTGGGGCTCGTGGTATCGGGCGGCCACACGGCCCTCTACTGGAGCCCTCGGCGGGGGGGCTACCGGCTCCTGGGCCAGACGCTCGACGACGCGGCCGGCGAGGCCTTCGACAAGGTGGCGAAGCTCCTGGGCCTGGGCTACCCGGGCGGGGTGGTGATCGACCGGCTGGCCCGGGAGGGGGACCCGGAGGCGTACCGGTTCCCCCGGCCCATGCTCGCGGACCCGTCCCTCGATTTTTCCTTCTCGGGCCTGAAGACCGCGGTTCGCACCCACCGGGAGAAGTTCCTGAAGGGCCTCACCGAGGCCGAACTCCGGGACACCTGCGCCTCGTTCCAGGAGGCCGTGGTGGACGTGCTCCTGGCCAAGGCCCGCCGGGCGGTGGAGGAGACCGGGGCCGAAACCCTCGTGCTGTGCGGCGGGGTGGCCTGCAACAGCCGGCTCCGGGGGCGGGCCGCGGACCTGGCCGGGCGGATGGGGATCCGCCTCGTGGTGCCCCGGCCCCGGCTGTGCACCGACAACGCGGCCATGGTGGCGGCGGCCGGTCTGCACCGCTACCTCACGGGGTACCGCTCCGGCGCCGACCTCGACGCGGTGCCCACCTGGGACCTGGAGGACCTGTGAGCCCGGCCCCCCCGGTTCCCCCCCCGAAAAAGGGCCTCGGCCAGCACTTTCTCCACGACCGGGGGGTGATCCGCCGGATCGCCGAGGCCGCGGGCGCGGCCCCGGGCGAGCGCGTGCTCGAGATCGGGCCGGGGCCCGGTGGGCTCACCCGGGCGCTCCTGGACGCGGGCGCCCGGGTGTGGGCCGTGGAGGCCGACCCCCGGATGGTGGAGCGGCTCCGGGCCCTCGGGTGGGAGGGGCTGGAGGTCCTGGAGGCCGACGCCCTGGCGGTGGACTACCCGGCCCTGGCCGAACGGGCCGGGGGCCGCTTTCGGCTCGCCGGAAACCTGCCCTACAACATCTCCGGCCCCCTTCTGGCCAAGCTGCTCCAGGACCGCCGGGCGTTTTCATCGATCACCGTGATGCTCCAGCGGGAGGTGGCCGAGCGGATCCTGGCCCCGCCCGGCAGCCGGGCCCGGGGGAGCCTGAGCGTGCTCGCCCAGGCCTTCTGCCGGGTGCGCAGCGTGCTCCGGGTGGGGCCCGGGGCGTTCACCCCCCCGCCCAAGGTGGAGAGCCAGGTGATCCGGCTCGACGTGCTCGCCGAGCCCGCGGTTCCCCTGGCCGACGAGGCCACCCTGTGGCGGGTGGTCCGGGCCGGGTTCGGCCAGCGCCGGAAGATGCTCCGGAACGCCCTGGCCGGGGCCGTGGCCGACCCGGCGGGGTGCCTGGAGGCGGCCGGCCTTACCGGGCGGGAGCGGGCCGAGGCACTCGGGACCGAGGCCTGGATCCGGCTCGCCAACGCGGCGGCCGCACGGGGAGGGTAGCCGATGGCGGTGTACACCCCGGTTTCGCCGGAGGAGGCCGAGGCGTTCCTGCGGGCCCGGGGCCTGGGGGCCCTGGAGCGGATGGAGCCGATCGGGCAGGGCATCGAGAACACGAACTACCGGGTGCGGGCCGGGGGGCGGTGGTACGTGCTGACCCTGCTCGAGCGGGAGTCGCCGGGGCGGGCCCGGGAGACGGCCGAGTTGGCCCGGGCGCTCGCCGCCGGGGGGGTGCCCTGCCCGGCGCCGGTGGGGGACGTGGGCGTGGTGTGCGGCCGGCCCGCCGTGGTGGTGCCGTGGGTCGAGGGCGAGATGGACCGCCGGCCGGGGCCCGGGCGGCTCGAGGCCCTGGGGCGGTGCCTCGGCCGGCTCCACCGGGTGGGCCGGGGCGTCCCGGTGAGCCGCGGGGGCCCCCAGGCGGCGGCCGAACTCGTGCCGCTGGCCCGGCGGCTCGCCCGGGAGATCGAGGCGGGCCGGCCCGGGGTGGCCGCCCTCCTGCGGGACGAGGCCGGCTACCAGGAACGGGTGGACGAAACCGCGGCGCCCTGGGGCCTCGTGCACGCCGACCTTTTCCTGGACAACGTGCTCTTTGCGCCCGGGGCGGCCGAGGTGCGCGCCGTGCTCGACCTCCACATGGCGGGCCGGGGGCCGCTCCCCTACGACCTGGCCGTGACGCTCCTGGACGCGGCCTGGGCGGGGAAGGGCCTGGACCCGGCCCGCGCCGAGCCGTTCCTCCGGGGCTACGGCGCCGAGGCGCCGGAGCCGCCGCCCCGGGACCTCGGCCCGTGGCTCCGGCGGGCCGCGCTCCGGTTCCTGTGCCTTCGGATCGAGCGCGCCTGGCTGCCGGGGCGGGCCATGGTCGAGGGGGCGCCCAAGGATCCCGGGGAGTTCGTGGCGAAGCTCGAGGCCCTTCGGGGGGAAACGGGGTGAGGGGATCCGGGGCCCCCGGGGTTCGTCCCATCGCCTGGGACGAGGACCTTCTGGCGGCCGAGGTCCTGGCCCGGGGCGGGGGGGTGCGGGTGTGGCCGGTGACCGAGGTGGCCGTGGTGCTCGGCCGGTCGGGCCGGCCCGAGGCCGAGGTGTTCCTCGACCGGTGCCGGGCCGACCGGGTGCCCGTGTACCGCCGCCGCGGGGGGGGCGGCACCGTGGTCCTCGCTCCCGGGTGCTGGGTGGTGAGCGTGTCCCGGCCCCTGGAGAGCCCCGTGGGGGTGGGGAGGCTCCTCCGCCGCACCGTGGAGGTGCTGGCCGAGGTCGCGGGAGGGGCGGCGGGCCTTCGCCTCGCCCCCCGGGGCACGGGGGACCTCTGCGCGGGCGAGCGCAAGGTGCTCGGGTCGAGCGCCTTCGCCCGGCGGGGCGGGTTTCTCTACCAGGCGAGCCTCCTCGTGGAGATGGACCTCGACCTCGTGGACCGGTATCTTCCCCATCCGCCCCGGGAACCCGCCTATCGCCGCGGCCGGCCCCACCGGGAGTTCCTGACCACCCTCAGGACGGCCGGGTTCCGGGGGGACGCGGATCGTCTGGCGCAGGCGATCGAGGCCGGGCTCCGGGCCCGTCAGGAGGAGATCGGATGAGCGCGCTGGTGGAGGTGAGGGTGCCCCGGCTGGGCGACAACGTGGGCACGGCCGTGCTCGTGGCGTGGCACGTGGAGCCGGGCGCCCGGGTGCGGGACGGCGACGTCCTGTTCGAGGTCGAAACCGACAAGGCCGTGTTCGAGGTGGAGGCCGAGGTGGACGGCGTGGTGGTGGAGGTGCTGGCCGAGGCCGGCGCCGACGTGGCCCCCGACCAGGTCGTGGCCCGGATCCGGCCGGAGCGGGCATGACCGACCCGAAGGTCCGCCGGCTCGGCCGGGTGGGGTTCCGGGAGGCCTGGGAGCTTCAGAAACGCCTCGGGGAGGCCCTGCTGCGGGGCGAAGGCCCCGAGATCCTCCTGGCCCTCGAGCACCCGCCGGTGATCACCCTGGGCCGGTCCACCCAGCCGGGCGACGCCGGGCTCTCGGCCGAGGAGTGGCGGGCCCGGGGGGTCGAGGTGGTGCCCGTGGACCGGGGAGGCCGGGCCACCTACCACGGCCCCGGCCAGGTGGTGATCTACCCCATCGTGGACCTGAGGGCCCGGGGCCGGGACCTCAGGGCGTACGTGCGGGCCCTGGAGGACGCCGGGGCCGCCGCGCTCCAGCGGTTCGGTATCCCCGCCCGGCCGGGCCGGGACCCCGTGGGGGTGTTCGTGGGGCCGGCCAAGATCGCCTCGATCGGGGTGGCCGTGCGCCGCTGGATCACCCGGCACGGCATCGCCGTGAACGTGGCGAACGACCCCCGGGTGTACCGGCACTTCACCCCCTGCGGCCTCGTGGGGGTGCCCATGACCCGGGTGGCCGACCACGCGCCGGTGCCCCTGGGGGTGGTGCGGGAGGCCCTGATCGAGGAGATCCTGGTCCGGCTCCGGGACCTGCGGCGGGAGGCGGAGGGGTGAACCCGCGGGTCGGCGGCAGGGAGGCCGTGGAGAAGGCCCTTTCGGCACGCCTCGGGGGGCCGGTGCGGTGGGTGTGGACGGAGAACCGCCGGGTGTACGCTTCGGTGCGGCGGTCGGCCGGGGAGGTCACGGTGCGGCTCCACCGATCGTTTCGCCACGCCCCGCCCGAGGTGTGGGAGGGGCTCGGCCGGTTTCTCTTGGACGGGGACCGAACCCGGCTCGGGCCGGCCCTGGAGCACTTCCGCCGGCACCGGGGCGAACCCCGGCCGCGGCGGGTGGTGGTGCGGCCCCGGGGCCGGGCCCACGACCTCGCCGAGATCCTGGAGGACCTCCTTCGCCTGCCGGGGTTCGGGGGGCTCCCGCCGGTGGCGGTCTCCTGGGGGCGGCGCCGGAGCCCGGGCCGCCGGGTGGTGCGGGTGGGGTCCTACAGCCCCGGCCCGCCGGCCGTGATTCGGGTCCACCCCGTGCTCGACCGGCCCGGGGTGCCGCGGGCGGCCGTGGCCTCGGTGGTGCACCACGAACTCGTGCACCACCTCCTCCACGCCCGCCACGGCCCGGCCGAGGGCCGGCGCCACGGGGCCCGGTTCCGGGCCTGGGAAAGGACGTTCCCGGACCACGCCGAGGCCCGGGCGTGGTTCGACCGGGAGTTCCCAAAACTGGTAGCGGCGGGGCGGCCCGGCGGCTAGGCGGCTGGGCGGCTGGGCGGCTGGGCGGCTAGGCGGCTAGGCGGCTAGGCGGCTGGGCGGCTGGGCGGCTGGGCGGCTGGGCGGCTGGGCGGCCCGCAGCCCCCGGACGGGGGGGCCGCGCTCCTCGACGGACGCGGGATTCGTCCGGGCCGCTGTTTCGCCAGGGGCCCCAAGCGACCGAACGATTCACGATTCACGACTTCACGACTTTACGTTTCACGACAGCCGAGCCGCCCGGCGGGCCGAAGGCCACCGACCGCAGACCGTTGACCGCAGACCGAGGAGCGAGGACCGAACTTCCCATGTACGAAACCATCGTGACCCACAACGACCTGGACGGCGTGGCCTCGGCCGCCCTGTGCTCCAAGGCCTACGGCGTGAACCGCATCTTTTTCGCGGGCCCGGTGCAGATCCAGCAGGCCCGGGCCACCGTGACCGCCCGGGACATCGTGTGCGACCTGCCGTACCCCGCGGAGTGCGCCCTGTGGTTCGACCACCACCAGGGCAACCTGGCCGACCTGGAGGAGCGCGGGCTCGACCCGGCCTCGATTCCGGGCCGGTTCGCCCCCGAGAAGTCCTGCGCCCGGGTCGTGTACCAGTACCTTCTGGACGAGGGAAGGAAGCTCCCCGACCATTTCGCCGAGCTCGTGGACGCCGTGGACGTGGTGGACAGCTTCGACTACGCCTCGGTGGAGGAGTGGCGTGCCGAAACCCCGGCCCACGTGGTGGCCAACGCCATGAAGGGCGAGTTCCGGTCGCCCTCCCAGCGAAACCTGTTCTACCGGAACCTGGTCTACGCCCTGCGGGACCACGGGCTCGAGAAGGTGGCCCGGGCCAAGGCGGTGCGCCGGCGCTACGAGGCCTACCTGGCGGAAGAGGAGAACATGCTCCGGCTCCTGGAGCAGGATGCCCGGCCGCTCGACATAGAGCCGTCGATCGTCCTAGTGGATCTCACCCGCCACAACCGTAAGCCCTTCGTCTGGAAGAACTTGGCCCAGGTGCTCTACCCCGAGGCCCTGGCCGTGGTGTCGGTGGAGTGCGCGTTTCGCAACGGCCGCAAAACGAACGACCTGGGGTTTTCCATGTCGCTCACCATCCGCCAGAACCGATCCGGGGAGCCCAAGGACGTGGGCGAGATCATGCGCACCCTCAACATCGGCGACGGCCATCCCGGCGCCGGCGCCGGCCGGGTGAGTTGCCGCTCCAAGGACGAGATGCTTCGCAGGAAGGACGAGGTCCTGGCCCGCATCGTGGAGCTCTGGCGGGCCCAGGGGAAAGGAGACGGAGGATGAGAAAGGAAATCGTGGGGCTCGCGGCGGCCGTCCTCCTGGCGGGGTGCCAGCAGGGAGTTTCGGAACAGCCGCCGACGCCGTCCAAGGGGGCCTTCGGGGCCCTGGTGGAGGAGGTGCTCGCCCCCCACTGCGCCCGCCCGGGGTGCCACACGGGCGACCGCCCGGCCGGGGGGCTCCATCTGGGGGACGACCGCGCCTACGACGACCTCGTGAACGCCCCGGCCCACCGCCGGCCCGACCGAAAGCGCGTGGTGCCGGGCGACCCGGCCGCGAGCTACCTTCTGGACCGGATCACCGAGGGAGGCGACCGCCCCCTGATGCCCCTGGGCGCCGACCCCCTGTCCGACGCCGAGATCCGGCGTATCGAGGAGTGGATCCGCGAAGGCGCCCCCCGGTAAAGCCCCGTGGGGTCCGCCGGGCTGGACGGGCTCACCCGATCGGCTCCAGCCGGAGACCGGCCGCGGGGGCGATGAGGTCGAAATGGCGGTCGAGGGTGGCCATGCGCACTCCGGCTGCGACGGCCGACACCGCCAGATAGCAGTCGGCCAGGCCCACGGTGGTCCCCTCGCGCCGGAGGCGGTTCGAGAGCAGGCCGGCTTGGGCCCATAGGGTCGGGCTTTCGGGGAGGAACGGGAACACGCGGGAGAACTCTTCGAGTACCCGCTGTTCCCGCCGGGACCGAGCCCCCTGGAGAAGTTCTCCCAGCACCAATCCGACGCAGACAACTCGGTCTTCTTGGATCCACCGATCCACGGCGGCGCGACACGGTTCCCGCCCGCGGAAGAACTCGATCCACACCGAGGTGTCGACCAGGATCCTACCGGAGGCCGGTTCTGTCGTCTTCATGACGCAGTTCGTCCGCCGTCAGGTCGAAGTCGAGTTGACCGGCCATGTCCCGTATTCGATCTCTCCTGCGCCGCCGGATCTCCTCCCGGATCGCTTGCAGGACCGCGTCAGTCTTGGACCGTGCGTTCACCAGGGAAACCAGTTCGTCCACGAGTTCCTGGGGGACGGTGATGGTTGTCCGTCTCATGAGAATACCTCCGGGCCGTGTGTGGTCAAATTGCACAAGTCATCCTAGGAGAATTCTGTATCTTGTCAACCGATGGCTGGCAAGTTCTGCGGGTCGCCATCTGGACCACGGCCGTGAAGGGCGGGGAAAAGGGGTGAAAATGGCCCCAATCCACTCTCTGTTGTCCCGGGCGTAGGGGGACTGTCTGGTGGAGGCTCAGTCCTTGCCCACCCGCGTAAACTTCGCCCCCTCGAGGGTCAGGTTGTACATGAGGCCCTTCTGGCCGAACACGAAGGCCACGATGGGTTTCTTCATCGTCGTCGTGTCGATCGTTCCACCGGCCCCGAGGTTCACGAGGGCGACGGACCCGTCCACGCCCACCTCCCATCCCTCGGAGCGCCGGAACCCGTCCAGGGCCTCCTGGGTGAGGAAGAGCAGGATCACGGTCTTCACCTGGGCCCCGAGTTGGAACCCGATGGAGGCCGCGGCCGTGCTGTAGTAGGCCACGGTCTTTCCCCCTACCCGCAGCGCGCCCTCCCCGTACTCCCCGCCGATGCCGAACCCGGCCTTGATCACCTTTGGAAAGACGAGAACTCCTTTTGCCGAGCCGAGTAAGGCGGCGGCCCCCTCCACCTCCTTCTGGAACCGCTCCAGGGCCACGTCCACCCCTACGTCGATCTCCCGGGCCGTGGCAGCTTGGGCGGCGGGTGTCAGGCAGAGGAAAAGGAAGGCGGCAAACCACCAGAACAAGCTCGGGGATCTCGAACGCATACTGGTCTCTCCTGCCAGAGTGAGGCAATGGCGAGGGCATTGCGCGTTGAACGATCTTATCAACGCGGCGCCGATAGAGGCGCGCAAGGAAGTCGCCAGGGCATGGGGCCTGCTTCCGGCCGCGCGTCAGAGCGGCAACCGGCCGCTGCAGGAGCCACGCCCGGCGCTCCGGCAAGCCCCATGCCCCGGAGTGTGCCTGTTTAGCCGCCGGAGCAATAACGTCCGGGATCACAGACGGCGGGCGCCCGGCAGGCGGGCCATCCTGCGGTCGAGCGTCAGGGTCAGGAGGTCCGCCGCCCGGTAGTCGTCGGCGATGAGGCGGTCCACCAACCCACAGCCCCCGGTTTCCTTGAGGGCGTCGAGCACGCCCCGGCCGTTGAGCGGGGCCACGAGGCCGCTTTGGAGCACGCTCAGGAGGCCCTGCCGGGCCTCGGCCTTGGTCACGCCGTAGTGGTGCTGGACCGCGATGTACGCCTCCGCGATCACCATGTTGGAAGCAAACACCTCGGCGCCTTCCCCCTCGATCTTTTGGGTCAGGGCTTCCACGCAGGCTCGGAACTCGTCCTCGGGATCGCCGGTGAGGAGGCGTACGAGAATCGAGGTGTCAATCCCGAAGCGACGGGTCATGGGGTTCTCTTCGAAACGTTTCCAGGTCGAAGGTTCCCTTGCCTTTGCGTAACTTGTCCCGCAACGGCGCGAGCCGGGACTCGTCGATGCGCCGTGGGAGGAGGAGGTATCCCTCCTCGCACTCCCGGAGCTCGATCCGATCCCCGGGCCGGACTCCCAATGCCTCGAGCACGTGGGCCGGGAACGTGACCTGCCGTTTCGTGGTGACCTTCAGCAGCATGGCGACCTCCTTACGTTCGAGCATAGTTAGGTAAGGAGGGGGAGTCAATCGGGACTCCGGGACCGCCGGTTGCCCCCCTTGGCGCGGGCAGGAAGTGTCCGGTACCCTGCCCGCATGGTGGCGAAGACACGGCTCACATTTTGGTTGGGGGGGCTCGTGGCCGCCGCGGCCATCGCGGCCTGCGCCGGGGCGCGGCCGGCGGGGGGCGGCGCGCTCACCCGGGCCGAGGAGCGAAAGCTCGGGGAACGGGTGGTGGCCCAGGTGCGCCGGGAGTTCCGGGTGCTGGACGACCCCTACCTCGACGGGTATCTCCGCGACCTCGGAACCCGGGTGGCCCGGGCCATGGGGGCCGACACCTTCGACCTTCGGTTCCACGTGGTGGCCGACCCGCGGCTCAACGCGTTCGCGGTGCCGGGGGGGCACGTGTTCGTCACGAGCCAGACCATCCTTTCGAGCGCCGACGAGGCGGAGCTCGCGGGCGTGATCGCCCACGAGATCGGCCACGTGGAGGGCCGCCACATCGCCCACCGCATGGAGAAGGCCGCCAAGGTGAACCTGGGGGCGATGGCGGCGGTGCTGGCGGGGGCGTTCCTGGGGAACCCCAAGGCCGGGGCGGCCATCGCCACCTTCGGGGTGGCCGGCGCCCAGGCCAAAATGCTCCAGTACAGCCGGGAGGACGAGGAGGACGCCGACCGGCGGGCCGCCCGGGCCCTAGTGGCGGCCGGCTACGACCCCTGGGGGCTCGTGCGGTTCATGGAGACGATCCGGCGCAGTTCGCCCACCCCCGAGGGCGTGCCGGCCTACCTCTTCACCCACCCCCTGCCGGAAAACCGGTCCGTGTATCTCGCGGATCTGATCCCTCCGGGCACCGAGATCCCGCCGCCCGACCCGGACCGCCTGTGGCGGGTCCAGGCCCGGGTGCTCGTGGAGGACCCGAGGCCCTGGGGGGAGGACCTGTTCCGCCAGCGGACCCGGGAGGCCCCCGGCCGGCCGGCCTCGTGGCTCGGCCTCGCACTCCTGGTGCGGGAGCGGGGCCTCTACGAGGAGGGCCTGGACGCCTTGGGGAGGGCCGAGGCCCTGGCCCCGGGCGATCCGGAGGTCCTCCACGAGCGGGCGGCCACCTGGCTCCGGCAAGGCCGGACCGAGGAGGCGGTTTCGCTGCTCGAGCGCCTGCGGACCGAGGGCCGGGCCACGGCGCCGGCCCTGCGCGACCTGGGATGGGCCTATCTCGAGGCGGAGCGGGGCGAGGACGCGCTCGCCGTGTACGACGAGCTCGCGCGGCTCGACCCCGGATGGGCGGAGCTTCCGTACTACCGGGGCATGGCGCTGGGGAAGGCCGGGAAGCTCGGGGAGGGCCACGCCCTGCTGGGGGACTACTACCGGGAGAAGGGCCGGCCCGACCTGGCCGCCCGTCACTACCGGCAGGCCCTCGAGCACCTTCCCCCCGGCGAGCGAAGGGCCGAGGTGGAGAAGGCCCTGCGGGCCCTGCGCAACCGGCGGCCCCGCCGGGAGTGACTGGTCCTCAGGGCGTATGCGGGAAAGGCTGTGCTCCGTGACAGAGAAAGCGCCGAGTCGGCCCTGCTTGCCGACTCGGCGCTGTGGTCACCCCGCTAAAAACCGTATTTGTCCAGCTGCTATTGTGGATGCATCTACCAGTGGTATCCTAGGAGCAATCCAGCATGCCCGCCACCCGCATTTTTGTCGTCGTCGAAAAGTTCGACCTTTGCGTGCGACCACCCTAGATTAAACCACTCGTGTCCAAGAACGCTATCGCCAGAAAGCCTGAGAGCCTGAACTGATGCGGAAAATCGGCGGGTCGGCGAACCGGGGAACCTGGTCCATGAAAAATGCCCTCCGTCTCGGGTATGGTGGTGCTCTCCACAGACATCACCACCCAAGAGGAGGGCCTGCCGATGGTACGTACCGCCAGTCTCTTCAGTCAAATCCTCGGCCTCGT
>NZ_BAAHFQ010000093.1:0-12636 GCF_054681715.1 Deferrisoma sp. | reverse complement strand
TCACCACGGCCCCCTTGGAGGGGCTGAACAACAAGATCAAGGTGCTCAAGCGCCAGGCCTATGGCTTCCGGGACCAGGAGTACTTCAAACTGCGAGTCCTGTTCATCCACGAGCCCACCCCATCATTTGCCGGATGAGCCAGAATTCAGAAGTCGGAGGTCAGAGAACCCCTGTCGTCTGGCCTCTGTCCTCTGGCACCTGGCACAGGCCTGTCGCCGCGGGGGTGGGGCGCGTTTCGCCGTTCCCCGGGCGGATCGCCCGGCAGGTGAGATCCGATGACCGACGACTGCAAACCGATGACCGACGACCGACGACTCCTCGACGTGGTGGCCATCGACGGGCCCTCGGGTGCCGGCAAGAGCACGGTGGCCCGCGCCGTGGCCCGGGCCCTGGGGTGGACCTATGTGGACACCGGGGCCATGTACCGGGCGGTGGGGCTGAAGGCCGACCGCGAAGGCGTGGCCCTCGACGACGACGCCGGGCTCGACGCCCTGTGTCGGATGACACGAATCGAGTTCCGGGAGGACGCGGAGGGCCAAAACCGGATCTTCCTCGACGGCGAGGACGTCAGCGAGGCGATCCGGGAGCACCGGGTGAGCGACCTGGCCTCGCGGGTGTCGGCCCGAAAGCCGGTGCGCGAGGCCATGGGCCGGTACCAGCGCCGGTTGGGGGAGCGGAGTCCTTCGGTGCTCGAGGGGCGGGACATCGGCACGGTGATCTTCCCGGACGCGAGGGTCAAGGTGTTCTTGACGGCGTCGGCCGAGGAGCGGGCCCGGCGCCGCACCGAGGAGCTCCGCCAGCGGGGCCAGGAGGTGGCGTACGAACGGGTGCTCGCGGACATCGAGGCCCGGGACCGAAACGACAGCTCCCGGGCCCACGCGCCCCTTCGCCCGGCCGAGGATGCCGTGGTGATCGACACCACGGGGCTCCCGGTGGAGGAGGTGGTGGCGCGGATCGTGAATCTGGTGCGGCGCCCGCGTGGGCGCCCACCGGCGTAGCGAAACCCGCTTTTTCCCGTTGTGTTACGAAAGGCGCGTGTGTTACCCTGCGCGACCGTGCCTGGGGCGGGGGCACCAAAATCCTGAACAAAGAGGCCCTCGCGGGCCTTTTTGAATCCAAACGGTAGGAGGATCGAGAACGACATGGTGGACCAGACGAACGAGACGGCGCATCCCGAGGAGCGGATGGAGGACTTCGGCCGGCTGCTCGAAGAGAGCCTGGGCGGCCCCGAAGAGGGCTCCGTGGCCAAGGGCCGGGTGGTGGACATCACCAACGACTACGCGGTGGTGGACATCGGGTACAAGTCCGAGGGCCTGGTGCCCCTGTCCGAGTTCCGCGGGGAAGACGGCCAGGCCCAGGTGCAGATCGGTGACGAGGTCGAGGTGCTCGTGGAGCGGCTCGAGGACGCCGACGGCATGGTGGTGCTGAGCAAGGACAAGGCCGACAAGATCCGCATCTGGGACGAGATCAGCAAGGCCGCCGAGGCCGGCGAGGTGGTCGAGGGCAAGATCGTGGCCCGGATCAAGGGCGGCCTGAGCGTCGATATCGGGGTGCGGGCGTTCCTGCCCGGCTCCCAGGTGGCCCTGCGGCCGGTGCGCCAGCTCGAGAAGCTCATCGGCGAGACCTACAAGTTCAAGATCATCAAGTTCAACCGTCGGCGCGGGAACATCGTGCTTTCCCGGCGGGTTCTCCTGGAGGAGGAGCGGGCGAAGCTGCGGGCCAAGACCCTCGAGACCCTCGAGGAGGGCGCCGTGATGAAGGGGGTGGTGAAGAACATCACCGACTACGGCGCCTTCGTGGACCTGGGCGGCATCGACGGGCTGCTGCACGTGACCGACATGAGCTGGGGCCGGGTGAGCCATCCCTCCGAGGTCGTGAACATCGGCGACGAGGTGGAGGTCAAGGTCCTCTCCTTCGATCGGGAGCGGGAGCGGGTGAGCCTCGGGATCAAGCAGCTCAGGCCCGATCCCTGGGAGAGCGCGGACGAGCGCTACCCCATCGGGTCCCGGATCAAGGGCCGGGTGGTGAGCCTCGCCGATTACGGCGCGTTCGTGGAACTCGAGCCGGGCATCGAGGGGCTCGTGCATGTCAGCGAGATGAGCTGGACCAAGCGGGTCAATCACCCCTCCGAGGTGGTGAAGGTGGGCGACGAGGTGGAGGTCATGATCCTCAACGTGGACATGAACCGCCGCCGGATCTCGCTCGGCATGAAGCAGTGCCAGCCGAACCCGTGGGATCTCCTGGAGGAGCGCTACCCGGTGGGCGCGGTGGTGCGCGGCCAGATCCGCAACATCACCGATTTCGGGATCTTCGTCGGCGTGGACGAGGGGATCGACGGCCTCATCCACGTGAGCGACATCTCGTGGACCAAGCGGGTCGGCCACCCCGCCACCCTCTACAAGGTGGGCGAGGAGGTGGAGGCCGTGGTGCTCCACATCGACAAGGAGAACGAGCGGTTCAGCCTGGGCATCAAGCAGCTCACCCCGGATCCGTGGGCCGGCATCACCGCCCGCTACCGGGTGGGCTCTATCGTGACGGGCAAGGTCTCGAACATCACCGACTTCGGGGTGTTCGTGGAGCTGGAGCCCGGGGTCGAGGGCCTGGTGCACGTGAGCGAGGTGTCGAGCGAGAAGGTCGACGACCTGAAGAGCGTGCTGGAGGTCGGCCAGGAGATCCAGGCCGAGGTCCTGAACATCGACCAGGAGGAGCGCAAGATCAGCCTGTCGATGAAGGCCATCGAGGACGAGCAGGTCCGCGCCGAGAAGATGGCCCTGGACCAGCTCAACAAGGAGATGGCGGCCCAGTCGGCCACCACGTTGGGCGAGAAGATCCTCCTGGCGAAGCAGGCCAAGGAGGCCGAGGCGAACGGCGAGCCCGAGGCCGCCGAGGAGTAGGGGCCGGGGGCCGGGGCAGAGAGGCCCCGCGGGCAATCGGAGGAGTCAGAAAAGGCCGGGCCTCGTGCCCGGCCTTTTTCGTGGGCGAGAGACCCGTGTGCGGGTCGGCCCGGGGAGACGGGACATGCGGGGATGCTTGAAGTTCGTCGCGATCATGCTGGCGGTGGTGGCGGGGGTGGCCCTGGCCGCGGGGGCAGCGTTGTGGTGGGCGGGGCGCGACGCGCTGCCGGTGGGGGAGAGGATCGGGGTAGTGGAGGTCAAGGGGTTCATCGCAGACGCGCGGCCGGCGGTGGAGGCGCTGCGGGAGTTCCGCAAAGACGACGACGTGAAGGCCGTGGTGGTGCGGGTCGAAAGCCCGGGAGGGGGCATCGCCCCGAGCCAGGAGATCCACGACGAGGTCAAGCGGACGGCGGCCGAAAAGCCGGTGATCGTCTCCATGGGGGCGCTCGCGGCCTCGGGTGGCTACTACGTCTCGGCGCCGGCCACCGGGATCGTGGCCCTGCCCGGCACGGCCACCGGCTCGATCGGCGTGATCCTCCAGTTCCAGGAGGTCCA
Source organism: Deferrisoma sp. (assembly GCF_054681715.1). NCBI lineage: Bacteria > Pseudomonadati > Thermodesulfobacteriota > Deferrisomatia > Deferrisomatales > Deferrisomataceae > Deferrisoma > Deferrisoma sp. The sequence continues at coordinate 9,187 of NZ_BAAHFQ010000093.1, read as the reverse complement.
CGTCCTGTTCGACAAGCTGGGGCTCAGGACCCGGGTGGTGAAAAGCGGGCCCCTCAAGGACGCGGGATCGCCGTTCCGGGAGATGACCGACGAGGACCGGGCGGTGTTCCAGCAACTCATCGACGACCTCTTTCAGCAGTTCGTGGACGCCGTGGCCGAAGGCCGCCACATGGACCGGGAGGCCGTGTTGGCCCTGGCGGACGGCCGGGTCTACTCGGGCCGGCAGGCGCAGGCCCTGGGCCTGGTGGACCGGTTGGGAGGGTTTTGGGACGCGGTGGACTGGGCCCGGGAGCTCGCGGGGCTGCCCGAGGAGCCCAAGCTGGAGTACCGGCGCCGCGACCGGCGGGGGCTCCTCCGGTGGCTCCTGGGGGACGACGCCGACGCCCTGGCCCCCCTGGAGGAGGTTGCCGCCCCGCCCCTGCGCTACGCACTGCCGGGGTGGTGACCGAGGCCGGGATGGATCCCTGGGTCGTGGCCCGGATCGGGGCCGAGATCGGGCGGGATTGGCGGGGTGCCTGGGTGCAGGCCGCCTGGGCGTCCCCCGAGTGGGGGGCGGTGCTCCGGCTTCGGACACCGGGCCGCACGGGCCTCCTCGGCCTGTTCCTGGAGCCCCCGGGGGTCGGGCTTCTGGAGGCGCGGCCCCCGGCCCCCCCGCGGCCCCCGGGGGTCGCCGCCTACCTGCGGGCCCACGCCGTGGGCGGTAGGCTGGAGGACGTGGGCTGGGCCCGGTTCGACCGGGTGCTGTGGCTTTCGTTCCGCCGGGGCGACGACGGGTGCCGGCTCGTGTGGGAGGCGGCCGGCCGGGCGCCCGCGCTCCTCGCCCTCGGGCAGGACGGGCGCATCGGGGCGATATTGCGTTCGCCGGCCGGGCGAACGCGGCAGGGCATCGCCCCGGGCCGCACCTACGAGCCCCCGCCCGTCCCCGAGGGGATGCGGTTCCCGGACGAGTGCCCGGCCGAGGAGGTGCTACGGGACCTCGAGTCCGGTACTCCCATCGAAAAACGGCTGTTCGGGTTCACCCCGGCGCTCGCCCGGGAGCTGGAGCGCCGGCTCCGCGAGGGGGATGCGGCGGCGGCCTGGGCCCGGTGGCTCGGGGACTACGGCAGGCCCGGGCCCCTCTGGGAGTACCCGGACGGGCTTTCGGCGGTGGAGCGGACCGGGCCATCCGGGGTCCGCTGGGAGTCGGCCCTGGCGGCCGGAGGGAGCTGGCTCGCCCGACGATTGGCAGCTCCGGAGCCCCATCATTCGGGCGCCCGGGCGGGAGGCTCCGCCTCGAAGGCCCGGAAGCGGATCGAGCGGCGCATCCGGAACATCGAGGGGGATCTTGCAAAGCTGCCCGACCCGGCCGAGCTGCGCCGCCGGGCCGACGCCCTGGCCGCGAACCTGAACCGGGTCCGTGCCGGAGCGGAGCGGGCGGTGCTCCCCGATCCCTGGACCGGGGGCGAGGTGGAGCTGGAGCTGGATCCGGCGCTCTCCCCCGCGGCGAACCTGGAGCGCCTCTACCGGGCGGCCGCCAAGGCCGAACGGGCCCGGGAGATCCTGATCCGCCGGCTCGGAGAGGCCCGGGGCGAGCTCGCCCGGTTGGGGGACGGGGCCGAGACCCCGGAGCCCGGCCGCCCGGCGCGGACGGAGCCCGGCCGGCCCTACGCCCGCTACCGCTCCTCGGACGGGTGGGAGATCTGGGTGGGGCGAAACGGCCGGGAAAACGACCGGCTCGTGCGGGAGGCGCGGCCGTGGGACCTCTGGCTCCACGCGAGGGACGCCGCCGGGGCCCACGTGCTCGTGCGCCTACCCGGCCGGGACGCCCGGTGCCCGGAGCGCACGCTGCTGGAGGCCGCCGGCCTGGCGGCGCTCCGGTCCCGCCGGTTCGGTGAAACCGCCGTCGAGGTGATGGTGGTGGAGGCCGGCCGGCTCCGAAAGCCCAAGGGAGCCGCCCCGGGCCAGGTGCTCGTGCACGGGGAGCGCACCGTGCGGGTCCGGCCGGGGTGGGGCACCCCCCGGGCCCAGGGCTGATCGCCGCTCAGCCCCCCAGTACCTCGTCCCGGAACGCCTCGAACCCCACCTGCTCCAGGATCTTCCCGAGGCGCGCGCGCTTGCCCTGGCGCTCGAACCACCGGACCACCCGCTCCACGATCTCCATGGCCTCGTCGGCGGACGCCACGTTGTCCACCAGCGGTTGGGCGAGGTGGGGCATGGGCCCGCCGTTCCCGCCGGCCATCACCTTCCAGCCCTTGGGGGTTCCGATGAGCCCCACGTCCTTGATGCACACCTCGGCGCAGTCGATGGGGCAGCCGGACACGCCCATCTTGAACTTCCAGGGCAGCTCCCGGCCGTGGTACCGGCGGTCGAGCTCGAGCCCCAGGGCCACCGAGTCCTGGCGGCCCCGCTTGCAGTACGTGGTACCGGGGCAGACCTTGACCGACCGCACGCACAGCCCAATGGCCATGCCCGGCTGTTCCCCCACGGCCTCCCAGGCGGCGTCCAGATCCTCGGGCCGGATGCCGATGACCGCGATCCGCTGGGCGCTCGTGATCTTGAGCGCCGCAGCCCCAAACCGCTCGGCCGCGTCGGCGATGCGGCGGAGTTGCTCGGGGGTGGTGATGCCGCCGGGGATGTGGGGGGCGATCGCGTAGGTCTCGCCGTCGCGCTGCAGGATGGCGCCCTTTTCCAAGATGTCTTGAGCCATGGTGTCTCTCCTCCCGGTGGGAATGGATGGAAATGAACTCGCATAAATAACCAAAAATATCTACAATGGCAACCCCGTTGCCCTGCCCCGGGGAACCTCCTTGACGGCACCGGCGCCGGTGATAGGGTGGGTTGCGTCGAACCGAACCCCGAGCGCGCGGAGGAGCTATCATGTCCAAGGTCTACAAATGCGAAAGCTGCGGCGCCGTGACCACCGAGAAGGGGCACCTGTGCAAGCCCCAGCCCGTGGAGGAGGAGTGCGGGTACTGCGGCCAGAAGGTGGAGAGCCCCCGGCACGTGTGCGCCCCCATGAAGGCCCACCTGGACTACCAGTGCGAGGCCTGCGGCCGGGTGGCGGAGTCGGCCGATCTCCTGTGCAAGCCGAAGAAGATCTGAGCGCTTGCCTCGATGGGCGTGATCGGCCCCGTTCCCCGCTTGGGGGGCGGGGCCATCACACGTCCGGCGACCCCTCCAGGATCCGCCAGAAGGCCGGGAGGTCGAGGCTCCGGCGCAACAGGTCCGCCAGGCGGTCGTACCCTTCCTCCTTTTGGCGAGCGAAGGAGGGCGAGTCGGCGGCCCCCTCACGGAACAGCGAAAGAAACGCCCTCCGGAACCCGTCGTTGTCGAAAAGGCCGTGGAGATAGGTGCCAAAGACGCGACCGTCCGGGCTCACGGCCCCGTCCGGGTGCCAGGGGTCGTCGCCGCGGCGGCGAAGATCCAGGAGCGGTCGGGCCTCCGGGCCGAGCCGGGTGCGGCCCATGTGGATCTCGTACCCCTGGAGGAGGTCGCCTTCGGGGGCCCAGTCCAGCGCGCCGGGACGCAGCCGGCCCTCCGACTGGGCGGTGATCTTCTCGGGCTCCATCTCGGTTTCCACGTCCAGAAGGCCGAGGCCCCGCGCCTCGCGGTTCGCGCTCTCCACCCCGAGGGGGTCCCGCACCCACCGGCCGAGCATCTGGTACCCGCCGCAGATGCCGACCACGTAGGCGCCGCGCTTCCGGTTTTCCAGGATCTCGTCGGCGAGCCCCGACCGCCACAGGCCGTGGAGGTCGTCCACGGTGTTCTTCGACCCCGGCAGGATCACGGCGTCGGCCCGGCCCAGCCGCTCCCCCGGCCACACGAAATCGAGCCTTACCCCGGGCTCGGCCAGGAACGGGTCGAAGTCGGTGAAGTTGCTGATCCGGTTCGGCACGACCACCGCGATGCGCACGCCGCCGTCCCCGCCCCGGGCGGCCACCACCTCCCGGTGGATGCCGTCCTCCTCCTGGATGAAGATGTCGCGGAAGTACGGGACGACCCCGAGGAACGGCCGGCCCGTGCGGGCCGTGATCTCCCGGAACGCGGGTTCCAGGAGCGAGGGGTCGCCCCGGAACTTGTTGATGAGGAACCCCCGGATCAGGTCCCGCTCCTCCGGGGCGAGGAGTTCCAGGGTGCCCACCAAGGACGCGAACACCCCGCCCTTGTCGATGTCACCCACCAGCACGACCGGCGCCCCCACCTCCAGGGCGAACCCCATGTTCGCGAGATCCCCCTCCCGGAGGTTGATCTCGGCCGGGCTCCCGGCCCCCTCCACGAGGATCACCTCGAACCGGCGGGCGAGCCGGCGGAAGCTCTCGAGGGCCACCTCCCGGGCCCGGGGCTTGAACGCGTGGTACTCCCGGGCCTTCATGTTCCCATACACCTTGCCCTGGAGGATCACCTGGGCCCCCACGTCGGTGGTGGGCTTGAGGAGCACCGGGTTCATGTCGGTGTGGGGCTCCACCCCGGCCGCCTCGGCCTGGACCACCTGGGCCCGGCCCATCTCGCCCCCCTCGGCCGTGATGTAGGAGTTCAGGGCCATGTTCTGAGGCTTGAAAGGGGCCACCCGCACGCCCTCCTGCCGCAGCAGTCGGCACAAACCGGCAACGAGCACGCTTTTCCCGACGTCGGAGCCGGTGCCCTGGAGCATGAGAACCTTGGCCATCGCCACACCTCCCGAGAAAGGCGGCCTATTGTGACCGTCGGGGGCACCCGGGGCAAGAAAAACACCCGCTTTCCCGAAGCGCCCGGGTCTGCTAGCATCGAGCGGTTCCAAACCAAGGACGGAGGGGCTCATGGGCGAGTGGGAAGACCGGGAGAAGATCCGGGCCCTCGAGCTCGAGCGCGAGGCGCTGGCCGAGGAGGTGTGCCGGCTCCGGGAGCAGATCGAGCGAAACGGGAGGTGGGGGACCTGGGTGGCCTGGGAGGAGGCCGAGGCGCTCCTGGCAGAGGTGCTCCGGGAGGCCCGGGGGGAGGACCCGGCGATCGACTCCGCGGCCGTGGCCCGACAGAAGCTCGCAGCCGGCCAGGCGCCGGCTCCCGATCTCGGGGAGGCCATGGAGCAGAGCCGGGAGCGGATCCTGGCCATCCGGGAGGCCCTGCGTGACCGGGACCGGCGGCTCGCGGAGCTGCGGGGGCAGAAGGAAGAGCTCCTGAGCATCGTGGCCCACGATCTGCGAACGCCCCTGGTGGCCATCGGGGGATTCGCCCAGCTCCTCAAGCGCTCGGCCGCGAACGACGGCCTGACGCCGCGCCAGCAGGAGTACGTGGACCGGATCCTCCAGGCCGTGGACGCGATGAACCGCCTCATCGACGACCTCCTGACGGCACGGAGGCTCGAGCAGGGGCGCCTGCCGTTCGAGCCGCGCCCCGTGGGGTTGCGGCGGTTCGTCGAGGATCTGCTCCCATTCCAGCAGACGGCGGCCGAGGCCAAGGGGGTGACCCTTCGGGTCGAGGGCGAGGTTCCGGACGTGGAGATTACGGCGGATCCGGACCGGCTCGGCCAGGCCCTCGGGAACCTCCTCCAGAACGCGGTGAAGTTCACACCCTCCGGGAAAACGGTGCGGCTCCGGGTGGTCGCGAGGCCGGAAACGGTGCGGTTCGAGGTGGACGACGAGGGGCCGGGGATCGACCCGGAAGCGATTCCCCACCTCTTCGACCGGTACCGGCAGGGGAAGCTTGCGCGCACCGTGGGCCAGGGGTACGGGCTGGGGCTTCACATCTGCCGGGAGCTCGTGGGACTCCACGGGGGGCAGGTGGGGGCGGAGAACCTACCCCAAGGGGGGAGCCGGTTTTGGATGGAAATTCCGCGGACGGGGGGCGGCAAGCCCACGGAGGACGCATCGTGACCGACCCGAAACGGGACGGGGGCCACCCGGACCTGGGGGTGCTGGGGAACCGGCCCCGCTGGAAGAAGGCGCTCCACATCGCCTTCTGGACCCTTCTGTTCTACGGGATGACCGCCGGGCTGGCGAAGTTCCTGGAATGGGTGGACCCGGCGAGGTAGGGGGGCCCGAACGGGAGCCCGAACGCACGAGCGCCCGGCCCCGTGGCCGGGCGCTCGTGTGTCGGGGGGCGCGTCAGCGCAGCCGCACGAAGATCTTCCGGGCCGTGAAGACCTGGCCCTCCACGTCGAACGACCCGAGGCCCGAGACGAACGCCACGTGACGGCCGGCCTCGAGTTGCTCCGTCAGGTAGCCGGCGAACGAGGCGTAGTCGTGATACACCCGGGTGGGCCCGCCGCGCTGGTGCACGGCGAACACGCCCCGGTCCGGATCCTCCGGGATCACGGTGGGGGCGGGTTCAGACTCGAGTTCGGTCGCGATCCCGCCGCGGAACACGTGGTGGAGGCGCCCCGCCTGGGTGAGGTCGAGGGTGAGGCCGTCGGGGCCGGCCGTGAGTTCGGTCGCGCTCGTGCGGTCCCATTGCACCCGGAGCCGGGCCGTGGCGTTGGAGTAGTTGGCCACCGTGAGCGCGTCGAAGTCCGGGGGCGCGGCGCCAAAGGGGCTCACGAACCCGAACACCCGCACGGGAGCGCCCACCTCCAGGTCGGGCAGCGCAAGACCCCCGGTGTTCACCTGGTAGTCGTTCGGATCGGCGTCGTCGCCCTCGGTCGCCCCGGTGCCCGAGAAATCGAACCGATCCGGGCTTCGGCCCTCGATGTGCTCGAGGTTAAGCCGTAGTTCGCCTTCGTCCTTCCCCACCACATCCCCCGCGATCCGGGTCACGAGCATCCGGATGTGGGTTGCCTGGAAGACCGGGGTGCCCTCGTCCTCCGAGTACGTGCCGAGCACCGCGACCCTCTGGCCCACCGACACATCGTCCACGGTGTAGGCGCCGTTGGGGTCGAGTTCCCGGGTCACGGTGGTCTCGTCGTTCCAGGTTACGGTGACGTCCTGGTTCAGGTAGAGGGCGCCGAGCGACCGGTCGAGGGTACCGCCCCGCACCGTGAGGCCCTCGCCGTCCCGCCCCACCACCACGCCCACAAGCCCGTCCCTGTCCCCGCCGGGCACGCTCGTGCCGGCGTACACCTCGGTGGCCTCAAACGTTCGGGTGGACGGGTTCACCTGCCCGAGGGCGAGCACGGGCACGGCGGAATCCTGGGCGGCCCGTGCGAGCAGGGCCAGCCCCTCGGCGCCCGTTGCGTCCTCCCCGTTCACGTGGAAGGCGGTCTTGCCGTCGGTCGCCACCCGCACGGACCGGGGCGGCCGGTTGGGGTTGCGGTAGGGGGGGCGGAGAATCCCAAAGGTGCCCTCGGTCTCGTCCACAGCCCCCAGGAACCCCCGGACGCGGTGGATTTTGTCGGAGTCGGGCTCCACGTCCGCCACGAGGGTCGGCTGCACGAGGACCGTGGGCGGGTCGGCGGTGAGATCCACCTCGTGGGTTTCCGCAAGTTCGAAGTCGATGGTGAGCAGCGCGGGCAGCCCCGGGGCCACGACGAGACGCTTCGCTCCGTCCAGGACCAGGTCCACCGTGATCTCGGCCAGGGGATCTCCGTCCTCCCCGACGGCCACGGCCTGCAGCGGTTCTCCCGCGTCGCCTTCCACCTCGATCAGGGCGTTCGAATAATCGAGGGTCAGCTTCGCAGCCACGTAGGCCCCGTTGGGAACCGTGGCGGCGGTGACGAACTCGGTGAGATCCGTGAGTTGGGCGAAATCGATCCGGGTCTCAAGCGGGACCGTCGTGACCTCGGTGCCGTTGGCCCGGGTGAGCTCCAGTTGGATCACGTCGACCTCGTAGCGCAGGAAGTCCCCCGGGGCGTCGGTGAGGCCCACGAGGAGCTCTCCCTGGCCGGTGGAGGCCGAGCCGGACCCGCCGCCCCCGCAGGCCGCGAGCGCCAAAGCGGCCGCAAGGCCAAGGGCCAGCCGGGCGAAGAATGCTCTTGCTTTCATGGTGTCTCCTCCTTGTGTCTACGCGTTGCGTTTCGTGCGTCGGCTGAGGATAGCCGAAAGTGGGCCCCTATTCGAGGTCCCACAGGTCCCCCAGGTCCTCCCTTCGTTCCTTGCGAAACTCCACCCGATCCTGTCTCCGCTCCCGTCGAAAGTCTCGGATGTCCTCGCGAGTCTCGTGTCGAACCGCCCGGCGTTCGACCGGGGTGTCGGCGTGGCGCCACGACCCTCGGTTTTCTCGCATCTCCTCCCGGAACCGGCGCCGGTCCTGGGCGCGGTCGCGCCGGAACGACACGACATCGGCGTTGCGGTCGGCCCGGAAGGCCCTCACCTCTGCCGGGGTGGGGCGCTGCCACGCCGGCGCGGCGGTGGCCGCACCGAGGGCCAACATCGTGGCGAGAACGAGTGTTCGCATGGTGGTCCCTCCTTTTGTGGGTTGGTTCATGGGTTGGATCGCCGCGGCGCGTTCTGGCCCTTGAGACGCGCCGGGGGGGTGCGGGGTTTACCCGGCGGCAGGGCGGGGGCCGGTTTTGGGTTCGCCGCCACCCGTCGGGCCGGTGCCTGTTGCCGATTTTCCACGGCCTTCGGCCCGGGCCGTGGCCGATTCGCCACTCCATGGGATCCCTTTGGGGGAACGCAGCGGCTCTCAACGCCTTGTGCACACAGGGATTTTTTCTGTTTTGAAGGTTCTTGACCCTGTTTGGCATGGTCCTTGCTGCCCCAGGGTGCCCGTGACGGGCGCGTGCGCCCGGTTCGGTTGGATTCCATGAAGGAGAGCGTTCGCGATGGATCATCGCTGGCAGCACACGCTGAATCGCACGATTGCCCTGGAGGGGGTGGCCCTGCACTCGGGCCGTCGGACCCGGGTGCGCATCGCCCCGGCGCGGCCCGGGTACGGACTTCGGTTCGTGCGCACCGACCTCACGCCCCAGGTGGAGATCCCGGCGGAAAGCCGCTATGTGACCGACACCTCCCTGGCCACCGTGGTGGCGCGTGACGGGGCCGAGGTGTCGACGGTGGAACACTGCCTGGCGGCGTTGGCGGGACTCGGGGTGGACAACGCCCGGATCGAGGTGGACGGGCCCGAGGTGCCGATCCTCGACGGCAGCGCCCTGCCCTACGTCAACGCGATCCTCTCCGCGGGGTTGCGGCGGCAGGATCGCCCCCGGCAGTTCCTACGGGTCGAGAAGCCGATCCGGGTGCAGGACGGCGACAAGTTCTGCATCCTGCGGCCCGCCCCGGGATTCCGCGTCACCTACTCCATCGACTTCGGCGGCCGGTTCCCGGGATCCCAGCACTACTTCCTCGACGTCACACCC
>NZ_BAAHFQ010000092.1:0-12845 GCF_054681715.1 Deferrisoma sp. | reverse complement strand
CCGTGACCTTCGTCCATTCCACCCTGTCGTTCGTGGTGCTCCTGGGCGTGCTCGTGTTCGTGCACGAGTTCGGCCACTTCCTGGTGGCCAAGCGCCTGGGGATCCGGGTGCTCAAGTTCTCCCTGGGGTTTGGCCCCAAGCTCTGGGGCTGGCGCCGGGGGGAGACCGAGTACCTGGTGTCGGCCGTGCCGCTCGGGGGCTACGTGAAGCTCTTCGGCGAGGACCCCGACGAGCCCCTGGCCCCGGGCGAGGGCGCCCGGAGCTTCAGCGCCCGGCCGGTGAGCCACCGCATCGCCACGGTGGTGGCCGGGCCGGCCATGAACTTCGTGCTCGCGGTGGTGGTGTTTTCGCTCCTGAGCCTGTTTGGCACCCCGATCCTCCAGGCCGTGGTGGGCCAGGTGAGCCCCGGCATGCCGGCCGAGGCCGCCGGGCTCCAACCCGGCGACCGGATCACCGCCATCGACGGCGAGCCGGTGGCGTCCTGGGACGAGATGGCCGAGCGGATCGCGGCCTCCGAGGGGCGGGAGCTGGAGCTCACGGTGGAGCGGGGGGGCGAGGTGCTCCGGGTCCGGGTGACCCCGGTGTTCCGGGAGTCCCACACCCTGCTCGGGGAAGTGGTGCAAAAGCCCATGATTGGCATCGCCCCGGCGGGGGAGGTGGCCGTCGAGCGGAACCCGATCTGGAAGGCCCCCTGGGTGGGCCTCCGGGAGACCGCCCGGTGGACCGCTGTCACGGCCGAGGTGCTCGTCAAGATGGTGGTGGGCCGGGTGAGCCCCCGCACCCTCGGCGGTCCCATTGCCATCGCCCAGATGGCCGGCGAGACGGCCCAGGCCGGGCTCCAGAGCTTCTTGTTCCTCATGGCCGTCCTCTCCGTGAACCTGGCCGTGTTGAACCTCCTGCCCATCCCGATCCTGGACGGCGGACACCTCCTCTTCTTCGGCATCGAGGCCGTGCGGGGCCGGCCTGTGAGCCTCCGGCACCGGGAGGTGGCCCAGCAGGTCGGGCTGGCGATCCTTCTCGCCCTCATGGCCTTCGTCATGTACAACGACCTTTCCCGGATCCTGAGCGGATGAGGGCGGTCCTCGGCATCGACGCGGCCGACCGCACGGCCGGGGTGGCCGTCGTGGTGGAGGGGGAGCTCGCCTGCGAGGTGGTGGTGGCCACGGGGCCGCGCCAGTCCCGCCGGCTCACCGCGCTCCTAGAGGAAGCCCTGGCCGAGGCCGGGGTGCGCCGCGACGAGCTCGCCGCCGTGGCCGTGACCGCGGGGCCCGGCGGGTTCACCGGGGTGCGGGTGGGAGTGGCCGCCGCCAAGGGGCTCGCCCTGGCCCTGGGCATCCCGGTGGTGGGCGTTTCGACCCTGGAGGCCCTGGCCGGCCGGATGGGGCCCTGGCCGGGAGTCGTCGCGCCGGTGCTCGATGCGAAAAAGCGCCAGGTCTACGCCAGCGCCTGGGACGGGCTCACGGGCGAGCCCCTCGTGCCCCCGGCCGCCTGGGATCCGGGCGCCTTCGCCCGGGCCGTGGCCGACCTCGGCCGCCCGGCGGTGTTCCTGGGCGGGGGGGTGACGCCGTACCGGGAGGTGTTCCGGGAGGCCCTGGGGGAGCGCTACCACGAGGCCCCGCCGGAGCACGGCACCGTGCCCCCGGGCCGGGTGGCCCTCCTGGGCTGGGCCCGGTGGCAGCGAGGCGAGGCCGTGCCCCCCGAGACCCTCGTGCCCACGTACCTCCGCCGCAGCGAGGCGGAGGAGAAGAAGGCGGGGCGGCGAGGACGTTAGGACGTTAGGACGTTAGGACGGCCAAGGGCCGTTTGTCGTAGGTCGGAGAACGTTGGGACGTTAGGACGTTGGGACGTTCCGTCAGCACGTCCGCACGTCCCAGCGTCCGCACGGTAAACCGTCCGCGCGTCCACGCGTCCTAACGTCCGCACGGAATCCCTGCCCAGCCAAGGAGATGCCGATGCAGAACAAGCCCACCCGCGACGAGGCCTGGAAGATCCTCACCGAGCACGTGAAGAGCGAAAACCTCCTGCGCCACGCCCTGGCCGTGGAGGCCGTGATGCGGCACATGGCCCGCAAACGGGGCGAGGACGAGGAGGAGTGGGGCGTCATCGGCCTCATCCACGACGTGGACTACGAGGAGCACCCCGACGATCACCTCAAGCACGCCCCGGCGATCCTCCGGGCCCACGGCTGGCCCGAGCCCTACATCCGGGCCGTGCTGGCCCACGGATGGGGCATCTGCACCGACGTGGAGCCGGTGACCGAGCTGGAAAAGACCCTCTACGCCGTGGACGAGCTCACCGGGCTCGTGGCGGCCGCGGCCCTCGTGCGGCCGTCCCGGAGCGTGATGGACCTGCCGGTCAAGAGCGTCCGGAAGAAGTGGAAGGACAAGGCGTTCGCGGCCGGGGTGGACCGCTCGGTGATCCAGAAGGGCGCCGAGATGCTCGGGGTGGAGCTCTCGGACCTCATCGCCGACACCATCGAGGGCATGAAGACCGTGGCCGACCGGATCGGGCTCGGGGGGTAGGGCCGACCCCATGGCCCCGATCCTCTGCCCCCACTGCCGCCGGCTGATCTCGTCCGACGAGCCCCGGTGCCCCCACTGCGGCCTGCACGCGCCGGGGATGCGGTTTCGCCGGGCGTTCCTGGGGTGGCTCCGGCCCGGCCCCCGGGAGCTCGTGCGGACCCTCGTTACGGTCAACGTGGTGTGGTTCGGACTGTCGCTCCTCGTGGACCCGGGCGGCCTCCGGGGCGGGGGGAACCCCCTGGCGTTCCTGAGCCCCTCGGAGCGGGGGCTGTTGTTCCTCGGCGCCACCGGGGCGCTGCCGGTGGTTCGCCTCGGCCGCTGGTGGACCCTGCTTGCGGCCAACTTCCTCCACGGGGGGCTCCTTCACCTCTTCTTCAACATGGCGGCCCTGGCGCAGGTCGGGCCCTTCGTGGCCCGGGAGTACGGCACGGCCCGGTTCCTCGTGATCTACCTCCTCACCGGCGCCGTAGGGTTCTTCGTGTCGGTCCTGGCCGGGGTGGGGCTCACCATCGGGGCATCCGCCTCGCTTCTGGGGCTCATCGGCGCGGCCATGTACTACGGCAAGGCCCGGGGCGGCGTGTACGGCGAGGCCGTGTTCCGGCAACTCTGGGGCTGGACCGTGGGCATTTTCCTCTTCGGGTTCCTGTTCCCCGGCATCAACAACTGGGCCCACGGCGGTGGCCTCGCGGCCGGGTTCGTCCTCGGCCACCTCCTGGGCTTCGAGGAGCTGCGCCGCGAGGCCCCCTGGCACCGGCTCTCGGCCCTCCTCCTCACCGCCGCCACGGCCCTGTCCCTCGTCTGGGGCCTGGTAGGGACCCTGGCGTGGCGGCTAGGCGGCTGAAGGCCGTAGGTCGTAGGTGGTTCGTCGTAGGTCGTAACACTTCCGTGGGTCGTAGGTCGTAAGTCGTTGGTCGTGGGGCTTCGCCGGTTACGACCCGTGACAAATGACTGCGGTAGTTGACAGAAGTTCTCCCGACGAACGACAAACGACAAACGACAAACGGCAGTGGACCCGTCCACACGTCCCAACGTCCACGCGTCCTAGCGTCCGCACGGTCAAACGACCAACGACCAACGGCACTTCGAACCATTCACGATTCACGATTTACGATTCACGGAAGTTGGGCGATTTACGATTCACGGAAGTTGTCCCGCCCCCTCCCCGGTGGAACCGAAGGTAACACCCTGGGAAGAAAAGTTCTTACGGCTAGGCGCCTAGGCGGCGAGGCGGCGAGGCGGCGAGGCGGCCGTTGGGCGCGAAGCGCCCAGACCATTCACGATTCACGATTTACGATTCACGGAAGTTGGGCGATTTACGATTCACGGCTCTTTCCCGTCCACACGTCCCAGCGTCCGCACGGTAAGCCGTCCGCACATCCGCACGTCCCAACGTCCGCACGGTCCAACGACCAACGGTGGTTCAACCCATCCACGATTCACGATTTACGATTTACGGCATTCACAGCAGTCGCCCCCTCCTCTGGCCCCCCTCTTGCATCCCACGCCCGTCTCTGGTTCCCGGTGTCCCGGCGGAGGCGGAGGAGTGCGGTTTCCCATCGTCCTGGCGTTGTGCCTGTTGCCCCTCGCGGCCTGGGCCGGGGTGCCGCCGAGCCAGGTGCTCGTGCTCTACAACGCCGACTGGTCGGCCGACGCGCCGCTCACCGACCCTGGGCCCGACTCCCGGGAGATCGCGGAGTACTACGCGGCGCGGCACACCGATCCGGAAACGGGCGAGCGGCCCTACGTGCTGGGGCTTCGGTGCCGCCACCGCATGAACCACCTGAACGGCCCCCACCTGGTCGAGGAAAGCCGCGACAACGGGCCAGGGGTGGTGCTTCGGGCGGGCGGGGGGCGGGACCAGCCGGCCGGGGAGTTGCGCGACAGCCGGCTCGTGGAACTCGTGCTCCCCAAGAACGAGGCCGGGTGGCGGTTCGACACCCTGCAGGTGGAACTGCGGCCCCCGGGGCGCGAACCCGTGGTCGTGGTGGAGCGGGGGCAGAGCCGGTTCGGCGACCGGGTGGCCGTGCAGCCCGAGGGCAAATGGAACGTGCGGCTCGACGGCCGGTCTTTCGTGACCGGGTCCTTCGAGGCCAAGGCCGAGATCGAGGACGGCGCGGGGGAACGCCACACCTGGTCGGCCCGATACGCCGACATCCTCGACGTCTCGTGTAGCCGCACCGGTCCCGACGGGGTGCGGGACGACCGGAATTTCGAGGAGGACGCGGCCGAACCGGTGCGCCGGTTCCTGGAGGACCCGGCAAACGCCCGGCCCGACGGGACCCTGCTCAAGGACCACGTGCTGTTCCTCGTGGTGTGCTACGGGCTTCCCAAGACGGCCGCGGCCACCTACGGCATCGCCCGGGGCGTCACGGCGGCCAGGAGCGACCACGGCGCGGCCGTCTCGCTGGAGCAGCGGCTCCAACTTCTTTATTACGACGTGGAGGGCGCCCTGGGCTTCGTGCCCCGGCCCCACCGGTTCGCCGACCGGAACGCGTTCACGGCGTACCTGTTCCGGGCCCCCCAGGCCTGGCCCCTTTTCGGGGAGCGGGCGAACCCGTTCCTGCACCCGCTCGCGTACAAGAAAGACAAGGGCGATCTCGACCGGCTCCCGGAGCCCCTCCGGTTCACCCCGGAGAACCGGCGCCGGTTTCCGGGCCGGCACCTCTACTTCGCCATGCGGGTGGACGGCACCACGCCCCTCGAGGCCCGGGCCCTGGTGGACCGGGCCCTCTACGCGAGCCGGCACGCCGGGCCGGAGATGGGGGGCGGTGCGCCGGAGACCCCTGAGGGGAAGGAACCCAAGATCGTCCAATGGCTCCGAAACCGCGGGTTCTCGCACGTGGTCAACCCGAGGGAGTCGAACCGAAGGCTCCGGTTCCTCCTCTTGCCGCCGGGATCGGGTTTCTGGAACGAAACCGACGTGTTCCTCCCGGGCGCCGTGGCGGGCCGGGTTATCTCCAGCAACTCCTGGCAATCGAGGCGGCCGGACAGTTTCGTGGATCATCTGGGCAGGGGGATTACGGTGACCGGCGGGTCTGGATTCGCCGGAAAAGCGCACGCACCGCATATCCACGACAAGAGCTGGTGGGACGACGAGATCCTGTACCCCCTGCTCCTGGGGGGCTACACAGCGGGCGAGGCGCTTCTGGCGAACCAGATCCATCTGGAGTGGATCACCACGTTCGTGGGAGACCCCCTGTACCGCCTGCCGCCCGCAGCCGAACCGGACCGCACCCCACCGGCCGTCGCAGGGGTGCGCACCTACCGGTACCTGACCGACGAGGGCCGAAAGGCCGTGTGGGTCGCGGTGGACCTGGACCAGACCGGGGGACCGGAGGTCGCCCAGATGCGGATCACGGCGGGAGACCAGGTGGCCCTGTGCCAAACCTTCGAGGCCCGGCCCTACGCAAGCCTCGAACGAACCGACGCCGTGGACCGCGGCCCGTGGAGAATCGAACTCCTAGACGCCTACGGCAACCGGAGCGAAGCCGTGTGGACGGTAGAACGTTAGGACGTTAGGACGTTAGGACGGTGGGACGGTGGGACGTTCCGTCCGTACGTTCGCACGTCCTAGCGTCCGCACGGTGAAACGACAAACGACAAGCGACAAACGACAAACGGCGGTGGACCCGTCCGCACGTCCACGCGTCCTAACCTCCGCACGGTCGTCCGTCCGTACGTTCGCACGTCCTAGCGTCCGCGCGGTTCCCCGTCCGCACGGGAATCCGCCCACCGCCATTCCCCTCGGTGCCGGCCGGTGGTAGCATAGGCCTGGCCTATGCCAAGACACGAGGGAGGCTCAGATGTCGGCGGAAAGGGTTGTAAGGATTTTCCGGAACGGCAGGAACCAGGCCATTCGCATTCCCCGGGAGTTCGAACTGCCCGGATCCGAGGCGGTTGTCCGAAAGGAGGGCGATCGGCTGATCGTCGAACCGGTGCCGAGGAAGTCCGTGTTGGCGCTTCTCGACGCCTGGGAACCGTGCGACGAGGAACTGCCCCCGATCGAGGACCGCGCGCCCGAGCCCGTGGACCTCTGAGATGGGCGCGGTTCGGTACCTGCTCGACACGAGCATCCTGTCCCATCTCATCCGGTTTCCTCGGGGAAACGCTGCCGAACGGATCCGGGGGGTGGGCGAGTCGGCGGTCGCCACCAGCGTCGTGGTGGCCTGCGAATTGCGCTATGGAGTGAGGAAGAAGGGGTCGCCCGCGTTGACCGAACGGGTGGATGCGCTTCTGGACGCGATCGACGTGCTGCCCCTCGGTCCTGGCGTGGATGTGGAGTACGGGAGAATTCGAAACCACCTCGAGGCCCGGGGCACGCCCATCGGGGCGAACGACCTCTTGATCGCGGCCCACGCCCTGGCCGAGGGGCTCACGCTTGTGACCGACAATGTCGAGGAGTTCTCCAGAGTGCCGGATCTTCGCATCGAGAACTGGCTTAGGACGTTGGGGCGTTGGGACGTTAGGACGGTAGGACGGTAGGACGGTAGGACGTAACGTCCGCACATCCGCACGTCCTAGCGTTCGCGCGGTTCCCCGTCCGCACGTCCACGCGTCCTAACATCCGCACGGTCGTCCGTCCCAGCATCCCAGCCTCCTAACGTCCTAGCGGGAAGTCACTTGGAAAGAGGGGTGACAATATGGCTCAGGTGGTTGTTCGGAATCTCGACGAACGGGTGGTGCGGGCCCTGAAGGTTCGGGCGTCGCTCCACGGTAAGGCGCTCGAGCAGGAACTGCGGGAGATCCTGACCCGGGCGAGCGAGCTTGGCCCCGAGGAGCGGGTAGCGCTCGCGGACCGGATCCGCGCCATGGCGTCACGCCCGTCGGCGGATAGTGTGGAGTTGATTCGGGAGGACCGGGACTCCCGATGATCTGCGTGGTGGACGCATCCGTGGCGGCGAAGTGGTTTTTCGACGAGGCGTTGACCCCGAACGCCAGGGGGGTGCTCCACCGTTACGAAGGGCTCATCGCGCCAGACCTGGTGCTCCTGGAGGTCGCAAACGTGGCGTGGAAGCGGGTTTCCCGGGGGGAGGCGCCGCCGGAACACCTGAGCGCCGTGGGTGAGGCGTTACCCCATTTCTTCACCCTGCTTGTTCCCGCCGCCGAGGTGCTGGCCGAGGCGGCGGAAACCGCGCTTCGGCTGCAGCACCCGGTGTACGACTGCGCCTACCTGGCGGTGGCCCGCCGGCGGCAGGTTCCCCTTGTGACGGCGGACCGTCGGCTGAAATTTCGGGCCGCCGAAGTGGGGTGGGAGGGGGAGATCATGGACTTGGCGGACGTCCCGCCCCTCGGGTGAGGGAGACCTTGGGACGCCCGGCGACTGGGCGGAGAGGCGGCTAGGAAGCTGGGAAGCTGGGAGGCTGGGAAGCCGTTGGGCGCGAAGCGCCCAGACCATTCCCGATTCGCGATTCACGGCTCTTTCCCGTCCGCACGTCCACGCGTCCTAACCTCCGCACGGTCGTCCGTCCACGCGTCCCAGCGTCCGCACGGTCAAACGACCAACGACCCGCGGCAGTTGGCACGACAAACGACCCGCGACCAACGACCAACGGCAGTTCAAACGATTCCCGATTCGCGATTCACGGCTCTTTCCCGTTCGCACGTCCGCACGTCCCAACGTCCGAACGGTAGAACGACCAACGGCAGTTCAAACGATTTACGATTCCCGATTTACGATTCCCGGAAGTTAGGCCCCATGACCCTGACCCTACGTACCGCGAGCGAAGCCGATCGGGAGGCCTGGGACGCGTTCGTTCGGGCCCACCCCCAGGGGCTCGCCTACCACCGGTGGGCCTGGGGCCAGGCTGTCGAGCGGGCGTACGGGTTCCGGTGGATCGGGCTCCTGGCGGAAGAGGGCGGGGAAATCCAGGGGGTGTTGCCGCTGGTCGAACTGCGCGCACCGCTGCTCGGGCCGAAATGGGTGTCGCTCCCGTACTGCGACGCGGGGGGCATCCTCGCCGCGCACGAGGGGGCGGCCCGTGCCCTGCGAGAACAGGTGGAAGAACGGGCGTCGCGGGGCAAGGTGCCGGTGGAACTCCGGTTTCCGGCGGAACCGCCAGAGGGGTTTCCCCGGGTGGGGGCGTCGGGCAAGGTGCGGATGGTGCTCGACCTGCCGGAGAGTTCCGAGGCTCTCTTGGCCTCGTTCAAGTCCAAGCTGCGAAGCCAGGTCCGAAAGCCCGAGCGCGACGGGCTCACGGCCGGCCTGGGCGGGGCCGAACTGCTCGAACCGTTCTGGCGCATCTACGCCCGCAACATGCGCGATCTCGGTTCCCCGCCCCACCCCCTGCGGTGGTTTCGGGCCGTTATGGAGGCGTTCGGCGACGACGCCCGGATCGGCATGGCCTTCATGCCCGACGGCACCCCGGCGGCGGGGGGACTCGTCCTCCGGAACGGCCCCACGGTGAGCATCCCCTGGGCCTCCTCGGTGCGGGAACTGAACCGGTGGAACCCGAACATGCTGGCCTACTGGACCCTGCTGGCCCATGCGGCCGACACGGGGGCCACCCGGTTCGACTTCGGCCGCTCCACGCCGGGGGAGGGCACGTACCGGTTCAAGGCCCAATGGGGCGCCCGCGAGGAACCCCTGACCTGGCTTCGCCGGGTCGGCGAGACCTGGACGTCCGCCTTGGACGGCGCCGGCACGGGGGGCCGCTTCCGGGCCGTTGCGGAGCACTGCTGGCAGCGGCTTCCCGTGGGCGTGTCGTCGGCCCTCGGGGGCTCGCTGCGAAAGTACGTCGATCTATGAAACCTCCGCCCGCGCTCCCACAGGTTGGGCCAGCCGTTGGCGCTGAAATCCATAAGATTTTAGCCTCCTAGCGTCCCAGCCTCCAAGCGTCCCAGCGGGAAGTTGCATGGAAGGAGCCCCGTGGACATCGACCTTTCCATCGTGACCCTGGTGTGGAATTCCGAGCGCCACGTGCGCACCTGCTTCGAGCGTACCGTGGCCCGGGCCGAGGAGGCCGGCCTGTCGTGGGAGTTCCTGGTGGTGGACAACGGCTCCACGGACGCCACCCCCGAGATCTTGGCCGAACTGGCCGGGCGGCATCCCCGGTTGTGGGTCGAGCGGCTCCCCGAGAACCGGGGGACCACGTTTCCCCGCAATCTGGCGCTCCGCCGGGCCCGGGGCAGACACGTCTGCGTCCTGGATTCCGACGCCTACCCCGAGCCGGGCTGCCTCGAAACCCTGATCCGGGTTCTGGAAGGCCGCCCCGAGGTGGGGCTTGCGGTTCCGCGGCTCGTGTATCCGGACGGGCGGTACCAGAAGTCCACCGACCGGGTTCCCACGCTTCCCATCAAGGTCCGACGGGCGCTCCTTCTCCGCCGGATCGAGCAGTCCGAGGCGCCGCCCGGCCCCGGGCCGGTGGAGTACGCCATCTCGGCGTTCTGGGTGTTCCGCCGGGAACTCCTGGCCCGGGCGGGCTACCTGGACGAAAAGATCTTCTACGCCCCCGAGGACGTGGAGTTCTGTCTGCGGGTGCGGCGGGCGGGCCAGGCCGTGTGGTACGAACCGTCGGCCGTGGCCGTGCACGACGCCCAGGAGAAGTCCCGTAGCCTGATTCCCAACCGGCTCACCCTGCTTCACGTGAAGGGACTCTTGTACCTCTTTTGGAAATACCGGTTCGTCTGGTCGGCCCCGCGGCTCCAACCGGCCGGGGCGGCCATGGAGGAGAAACGGCCATGAAGATCCCGATCGGCGGATTTCTCGCGGGCGCGTGCGCCGAACCCGACTGCCGCGAGATCGCACGGGGCGCGGGCCAGGCGGGGGCCACCGCCGTAGCGGACGGCAAGGGCGCCGCATTCGCGGCCTGGGGGGAGTTTCCGGGGCAGGGCCTTTGGCGGGGCGACGGGCTCAGGGTGGCCTACGACCTCGACCTCACGAACGAGGCCGAGTTGCGCCGGGAGTTGGGCCTCGAACCCGGGGAGGCATCGGACCCGGGGGCGTTCCTGGCCCGGGCGTACGAGCAGTGGGGCGAGGCCCTGGCCGACCGGCTCCGGGGCGTCTTCGCCTTCGGGGTGTGGGACGAGGTGCGGAGGGAACTCCTCGTCGTCACCGACCCCTACGGCATCCGCCCGGTGGTGTACGCCGAGGTGCCCGGAGGGGTCGTGGCGGGGTCCCGGATCCGCCACGTGCTCCTCCACCCGGGGGTGGGCCGGGAGATCGATCCCGACGCCATCTACCAGTACCTCTTCTTTTCGGCCATCCCGTCCCCACTCACCGTGTACCGGGGGGTTCGCAAGCTCGAACCGGGCCACCTCCTTCGGTGGCGCGAAGGGCGCCTCGAGATCCGGCGCTACTACGACATCCGCTACCGGCCGGACCGCACCGCGGATGAGCGCTACTGGCGCCGGGCGATTCCCTTGGAGGTCCGCCGGGCCGTGGGCCGGTACGTTCCCCTGTCGGACCCCGAACGCACGGGATGCTTCCTTTCGGGCGGCACCGACTCGAGTTCCGTGGCTGGGTTCTACACCCGGCTCGCCGGACGGCCGGCCAAAACCTTCTCCATCGGGTTCGACGAGCCCGGCTATAACGAGCTCGACTACGCCCACACGGCGGCCCGCCACTTCGGCACCGAGCAGCACGACCACTTCGTGACCCCGGCCGACGTGCTCGCGCTCCTGGAAAAGCTTCCGGAACTCTACGACGAGCCCTTCGGAAACTCCTCGGTCATCCCCACCTACTACTGCGCCCGGTTTGCCCGGGAGCACGGGGTGGAGGTCCTCCTGGCCGGCGACGGCGGCGACGAGATCTTCGGGGGAAACGAGCGCTACGTCACGAACCTCGTGTTCGCCCGGTACGGCCAGGTGCCCCGGCTCCTGCGGCGGGGGGTGCTCGAGCCGCTGCTACGCCGCCTTCCCGCCAAAGGCCCGGTCTACAAGGCCCAACGGTACGTGCGCCGGGCCAACATCCCGAACCCCGACCGGTTCTATTCCTACAACCTCCTGTACGAGGAGGGGGCCGCCCGGGCGCTCCGGCCGGAGTTCTTAGGGCGGATTGATCCCGAGGGGTTCTTGAAGCTCGCCCGGCGGCACTACGAGGCCGCGGCCCCGGCCGACGAGACCGACCGACTCCTCTACCTCGACATGAAATTCACCATCACCGACAACGACCTGCGAAAGGTCACCCAGATGACCGAGGCCGCCGGGGTCCGCGTTCGCTACCCGCTCCTCGATCGGGATCTCGTGGACTTCACAACCACCATTCCGCCGGAACTTAAAGTCAAGCCCGGCCGCAACCGGTACATCTTCAAGCGGGCCATGGAAGGGTTCCTGCCCCGGGAGATCATCGAGAAGTCAAAGCACGGTTTCGGGCTCCCCGTGGGCCCCTGGTTCGCCCGGGATCCGGGCCTCAACGCCCTCGTGCGAGACACCCTCCTCGCCCCCTCGGCCCGCGTGCGCGACATCCTGCGGCCCGACCTCCTCGAAACCCTGGCCCGCGACCTCGCCGACCCCTCCACCACGGCCTACGCCGGCGGAAACCTGTGGGTGTTCTTGGTGTTGGAACTTTGGCTTCGCCACGTTGGGACGCGTGGACGGTA
This sequence comes from Deferrisoma sp., assembly GCF_054681715.1. NCBI lineage: Bacteria > Pseudomonadati > Thermodesulfobacteriota > Deferrisomatia > Deferrisomatales > Deferrisomataceae > Deferrisoma > Deferrisoma sp. Next base: position 787 of record NZ_BAAHFQ010000092.1, on the reverse strand, counting down.
GGACGTTAGGACGGTAGGACGTTAGGACGTTAGGACGGTGGGACGGTGGGACGTTGGGACGGCGGCAGAACCGTATGACAGGGAGGGCGCAGATGGGTGGGGACGACCGGTGGAAGAGCCTCGAGGTGTGGCAACTGGGGGATGCTCTCGTGCTGCGGCTTTACGAAGCCACGAGGGATTTCCCGCAGGAGGAGATCTACGGTCTCACGGCCCAGTTGAGGCGGGCCGCCCTGTCCGTGCCGACGAACATCGTGGAGGGCTATGCCAGGGGCGGGACGAAAGAGTTGATTCGGTTCCTGACGATCAGTTTGGGCTCGTTGGCTGAAACGAAATACCTGCTGTCGGTGGCCGAGCGACTGGGCTACGGCAGAGCGGAAGAACTGTCCAACCTCGCCGCCGAGTACGACCGCCTAGGTCAGCGCCTTTGGAGGTTCTATGAGTCCGTCCGGAAACGACCGCCCAGCAAGACCATTGGCCGGTGATGGCGCGTGCGATGGGGGAACGCGTTGCTGCCCCGCCTACGGCCGCCCCAGGGTTCCCCGTCCACGCGTCCGCGCGTCCGAACGGTCGTCCGTCCGCACGGAATCCCGTCCGCGCGTCCACGCGTCCTAACGTCCCAACGGATCGAAACGAAGTGAAGATCTTACACCTTCTCGACCACAGCCTGCCCATCTCCGACGGCTACGCCATGCGGAGCCGGAAGATCCTTGCGGCCGTGCGGGCCGCCGGGTTCGATCCGGTCGTGCTGACCTCGCCCAAGCACGAACAGTACGCCCCCGGGCCGGTG
>NZ_BAAHFQ010000091.1:0-13261 GCF_054681715.1 Deferrisoma sp. | reverse complement strand
GGCGCCCTCGGGGAAGTTCCCGAACTCCCGGATCAGCACCGTGGCGACCCCGATCACGCACCCGTAGAGCACCCTCCCGGCCCGGGTGCGGTTCGCGCTCACCGGGTCGGTGGCCATGAAGAGGGCCCCGTACAAAAACCCGCCGGCCAGGAGGCCCCGCAGGGGGTCGGGGCCGGCGCGCCCGGCCAGGCGAAGCGCCCCCACCAGGAGGGCGAAGCTCCCGAGGCAGCTCGCCACGATCTCCCACGAGGCCACCCGCTTCCACAGGATGTAGGCGCCCCCCAGGAGGAGCGCGGGCTTGCAGGTCTCCCCGAGGCTCCCGGGGAGGCTCCCCCACAGGAGCGCCCAGGGCGAGATGGGGGCCCCGTGGGCGAGCACGGGAAGGAGCGTGGCCGAGGTCACGGCGTCGGCGCCCGGGGCCCAGGCCCCGAGCCCCCCGAGCCCGCCCCAGAAGGGCTCGGTCCAGGCGCCGGTGAGGGCCACGGGGAACGACACGTACAGAAACGCCCGGCCCACCAGGGCCGGGTTGTAGACGTTGCGGCCCATGCCGCCGAAGAGTTCCTTGCCGAAGGCCACGGCCACCACGGCGCCGACGGCGCACATCCAAAACGGGATCGAGGGGGGGAGCGACAGGGCCAGGAGGGTGCCGGTCACGAACACCGCCAGCGTCACCGGCTCGCCCCGGCGGCGGGTGAAGGCGTACTCGGTGGCGAAGGCGAAGGCGTTCGTCACGGCCACCACGGCCGCGGCCCGCCAGCCGTAGAAGTACACGGCCGCCACGAACGCCGGCACCAGGGCCGTCAGAACGGCGGCCATGTTGGGCTGCCAGCGGATCAGCCGGGGCGGGGTCTGGGGTTTCGCTTGGGGCATCGACGACGACCGCTCCTTCCTTGGCGTCGGGCTCAAGGCACGCAAAGCTATCCCGGGGCACCGGGGGCGTCAAGGCGCGCCCGCTCCCCCGGCCGCGCCGGCCAGCGGGGGAAACTCCCTCGCCTTCGTTTGACAATCGGCAATCCGGATGGTATATGGACCGCTCCCCGGCCTACGGGCCGGGAGACTACCAGCACGGGAGGAGGTGAATCGCCCTTGGCCAGGGAACGAACGGAACGGGGTCCTGGGAACGAGTTTGAGCGCGAACTGCGTAAGCTCAAGAAGGACTTCCAGAAGAACGTGCTTCCGGCGGTGAAGCGCCACTCGTTCTACGTGAGCAAGAGCGAGATGCGGCGCATCAAGGAACGCAAGGCCGCCCGCCGCCGGCGACGGCAGCTGCGGAAACTGCAGCGCCTCGGCCGGATCTAGCCCCCACCTCCTCCCACCCCTTCCCGCCCGACGGGAAGGGGTGGCGCTTTCTTGCATCCTGCCCGACCTTTCCGCTACTGTGGGCGCCTTCGCCAAACGCTGACCGAAGGTGTCGCCCTCCATGCCGAAAACCGCCGTGGGACTCCAGATCCGCGCCGACCGCGCCGTGGCCGCCCGGGTGAAGGGCGGCTGGAAGGGGGCCGTGGTGGAACGGATCTGGGACGCCCCCCTCGACCCCGAGCACCCCGCCGCCGGGATCGCCGCCCTCGGACTCCCGGCCGACCCCGTGGTGACGGGACTCCCGGCCGACCGGGTGTTCCCGCGACGGGTCCACCTCGCGTTCACCGACCGGAACCGGATCGCCCAGGCCGCCCCGCTGGAGGCGGAGGAGACCCTGCCCCTGCCCCTGGAGGACCTGGTGTGGGACACGGTGGTGCTGGGCCGCACCGGCTCCGGGTCCCGGTGCCTCGTGGTGGCCGCGCCGGCCGATGCCGTGGCCGACCGAGTGGAGCTTGGGGCCCAGGCGGGCCTACGGCTCGAGGCCGTGGAGCCCGAACCCCTGGCCCTGGCCGGCCTCGCGCGGGCCGCGGGCCTCGCGCCGGCCTGGGTCTGCCACCTGGAGCCCGACCGGGTGCAGCTCGTCGCGGTGGGGCCGGGCGACGACATCGGGTTTTCGTGCCTTCCCGGCGGCGGCGCCGACCCCGACGTCCTCGACCAGGTCGCCCTCGGCCTGGAGGGGGCCGGGCCCGGCGGAGACGCCCCCCTCTATCTTTCCGGCCCCCTCGCCCGGGACGTGGATTGGGAAGCCTGGTCGGAACGGTTGGGCCGGCGGGTCGAGGGGCTTCCCCTGCCCTCCGGGGTCCAGGTGGACGACGCCGAGGCCCGCTCCTCGTGGCCCGCCTGGGCCGTGGCCCTGGGCCACGGGCTCCGGGAGGTCTGGCGCCCGGCGCGCATCGGGGCGAACCTGCTCCAGGGGCCGTTCGCGCCGGCGGACCGGGGAACGGCATGGAGGGGACCCGCGATCCAGGCCGCCGTGTACGCCGGGATCCTGCTGGTCCTGTGGGGCGGGACGGTCGGGATGGAGATCTCCCACCGCAGGGCCCAGTACGAGGCGCTTCGCTCGGCGGTGCGGGAGCGGTTCCACGAGGTGCTCCCCGACGTCACCAACGTGGTGAGCGAGGTGGACCAGATGGCGGCCCGGGTGGAGGAACTCGAGAACCGGGCGCGGAGCCTCGGGAGCCTCGTGGACCGGGAGATCTCGCCCCTCCGGCTGCTCCGCGACATCTCGGCCCGGATCCCCAAGGAGATCGAGGTGGAGTTGCGGGACTTCGTGGTGGAGGAGAACCGGGTCCGGCTCGAGGGGGTCACGGTGAGCTTCGACGCCATCGACAGGATCAAGGCGGACCTGGCGGAGCATCCCCGGTTCGTCGAGGTGGCGGTGAGCGACGCCAAGACCCTGGGCGGCAAGGACAAGGTGCTCTTCAAGCTCACCCTGAGCCTGGGAAAGAAGGGGTAGGCCGTGCGGCTTTCGGACCGGGAGAAGGCGATCGTCGGGCTGGGCGCCGTGGCCGTGGTGGCGGTGGGGTTTTGGCTCGGGGTGTGGGAGCCGGTGCAGGCCCAGATCGAGCTCTGGGAGCGGCGGGTCGAGGCCAAGCGGGCCGAACTCCGGAAGGTGGAGGAACTGGGCCAGCGCTACGCCGATCTCCAGGGCCGGATCCAGGGCATCGAGAGAAACCTTAAGCGCAGCAGGGACTTTTCGATCCTCTCGTACCTCGAGAACCTGGCCAAGCGCCAGAACCTCCACGACCGGATCGTGCAGATGAAGCCCAGGCCCGGCGAGGTGACGAGGTACTACCGGGAGAACGCGGTGGAGATCCGGATGGAGAAGGTCCGGCTCGGGGAGATCGTGAACTACCTGTTCCAGGTGGAGAACTCTCCCGAGCTCCTGCGGATCAAGCAACTCCAGATGCGGCCCCGGTTCGACGACCCGAACCGGCTGGACGTGAAGTTCCAGGTGGCGGCCTACGAGCCCTTGGAGGCACGGTGATGCCGGGCCGGAAACTCGCCCTCGGTGCGGCCTATGTCCTCTTGTTCCTGGTCGCGTTCCTGTTCTTCTTGTGGCAGTCGCTCCCCTACCGGGACATCGCCTCGGCCCTGGCGGGCCGGCTCGAGCGCCAAGGGATCGGGGTAGACCTGGCCGGCGTCGGGCCCGGAGGGGTGCTCAGGGTACGCGCAGATCGCCTGAGGATCACCCCCCCGGGCGCGCCGGTAGCGCTGCCCTTCGCCGAGGCCGAGGCCTGGCCCGACTGGGGCCGGGTCGTGGGCGGGGATCTGGCGGTACGGTTTCGCTCGCGGTTTGCCGGCGGCACATTGGAGGGGACCCTCGGCGCCGCCTCCCCCGCGTTCCTGGAACTCGCATGGAAGGGGGTGGCGCTCGACCGGATCCCGAAACCCCCTCCCTGGCACGAACTCCCCCTCGGGGGCACGAGCCGGGGGAGCCTCGAGGTGGACGATCTTCGCGCGCGGCTGGTGGAGGCCACCGTGTCGGCCCGGGCGGACTTTTCGGCCGTGCGGCTGGGTCCCGGCAAGGTGCGGGGCGTCCCCGTCCCCGAGGTGGCCCTGGGGGACGGCGCGGTGGACATCAAGATCGCGGACGGCAAGGCCGATATCCGGGAGGCCCGGTTCCAGGGGGGGGACGTGGAGGTGCTCCTGAACGGGGCGAGCGTGCTGTTGCGCCGGCCCCTGGGCCGGAGCCTCGTCAACGGGATGATCACGCTGGCGCCGAACGAAAAGGCCCGGGAGGAGCTCGCGCTCCTGTTCGCCCTGTTCCCGGGCGCCCCCGGCTCCGACGGCCGGTACACGGCGCGGATCCGCGGAAGCCTCCAAGCGCCCAGGCTCCTGCGGCGATAACTCGCTCCGAACTTCCCCATGCCGCCCGCGGCCAAGCCCACTGCACCAGATCCGTGGCCTCAAGTCCATCGTCGCCGTTTCAAAATGCTGCAGGGTTTGCCCGAGGCTGTGGCGCCGAAGTCAAGCAGAGGCTCCGCCGCCCAGCCGCCCGGCTGCCCAGCCGCCCAGCCGAAAAGAGGTTTTGCCCCCATGGACCGACTGGACTTCCAGAAATCCGGCGGGCTCGTGCCCGCCGTGGTGCAGGATGCCGAGACCGGCGAGGTGCTGATGCTCGCCTACATGAACGAGGAGGCGTTCCGCCGGACCCTCGAGACCGGGAAGGCGTGGTTCTACAGCCGCTCCCGGGACAAGTACTGGATGAAGGGCGAAAGCTCGGGCCACGTGCAGGAGGTCCGGGAGGTCCGGGTGGACTGCGACGCCGACGCGGTGCTCCTCAAGGTGCGTCAGGTGGGCGGAGCGGCCTGCCACACCGGTCACCGGAGCTGCTTTTACCGCCGGGTCCAGGACGGCGCCTTCGTGGAGGAGGGCGAGCGAGTGTTCGACCCCGAGGGGGTGTACGGGAAATGAGCCTGCTCAAGCTGGGGATTCCCAAGGGGAGCCTCGAGGACGCCACGATCGATCTCTTCGGCCGGGCCGGCTGGAAAATCCGAAAGAGCTCCCGGAACTACTTCCCCACGGTGGACGACCCCGAGCTTCGGCTCTCGCTCGTGCGGGCCCAGGAGATGAGCCGGTACGTGGCCGACGGGGTCCTCGACGCCGGGCTGACCGGCAGGGACTGGATCCTGGAGAACGGTTCCGACGTCGTGACGGTGTGCGACCTCGTGTACTCGAAGGCGTCCACGAACCCGGCCCGCTGGGTCCTGGTGGTGCCCAACGACAGCCCGGTCCAGCGGCCCGAGGACCTGCAGGGCAAGGTGGTGGCCACGGAGCTCGTCAACTTCACCCGCCGGTACTTCGCGGAACGGGGTATCGAGGTCACGGTCGAGTTCTCCTGGGGGGCCACCGAGGCCAAGGTGGTCGAGGGGCTCTGCGACGCCATCGTGGAGGTCACGGAGACCGGGTCCACCATCCGGGCCCACGGGCTGCGCATCGTGGAGACCCTGCTCGTCACCAACACCCAGCTCATCGCGAACCGCGACGCCTGGGCCGATCCGGACCGCCGCCGAAAGATCGAGCAGGTGGCCCAACTCCTCCAGGCGGCTCTCCGGGCCGAGGGCATGGTGGGGCTCAAGATGAACGTGCCGGGCGATCGGGTGGAGGACGTGATCGAGATCCTGCCGAGCCTCCAGGCGCCCACCGTGGCCCACCTGTTCCGCACCGACTGGTTGAGCGTGGAGGCCGTGGTGGAGGAACGGGTGGTGCGCGACCTGATCCCCAGGCTCCTCGAGGCGGGCGCCACCGGCATCGTCGAGTACCCGTTGAACAAGATTTTATGACTTTTTGGGTAGACATTAGAGGGGGCGGGCGGTAAAGTTTTTGGCCAGGGTTCCGATACGGGACCGAGACCCCTTTCCCCTCTTTCCGGAGCGAACGAATCATGGAGGACCAGGACCGGCGCGAAGAGGTTCCCCTCAAGGCGGGAGAACTCTACACCATCAAAGAGGTTTCCGAACTCACGGACGTCCCCGTCCACACGATCAGGCTCTGGGACCGGAAACTCCCCGGGTTTCTGGCGCCCCACCGGACCCCTGGCGGTCAGCGCCGGTTCACCCGGGAGTGTATCGAACGGGTCCGGAAGCTCGACTATTTCGTGAACGAGAAGGGTTTCACGCCGGTGGGCGCCCGGCGCCGGATCGAAGAGGGCGGCACGGGAGATGACGCCGAACACCGGGAACTCCGGGAGGTGATTTTGGCCGACCGGCGGGTCCGCCAGGCGATCGACGAGATCGTGGAACTGATCCGCAAAAAGATCCTGGAGGGCGCCTGACCCTGCGTCACGGCGCCCCGGGCCCCAAGTAGCCGGTGACCGTGGCCCGGAACGGCGCCCCGAGGCTCCCGGCCGGCGCCTCCACCTCCAGCACGAACTCTCCCCGCAGGGGCACCGGTGGGCTCAACTGGGCCGTGGGCCCCACCCGGGAATCCAGGAGACAAAGCGGCACGGCCCCGGCCGCCCCCACCACGTCGCCGGCCACGGAGCCCGCTTCCGCCAGGAGCCGCAACCGGAGGAACGCATCGGTCCGGGCATCGAGAACCAGACCCGTGGCGTGGAACACCCGGCCCTCCGGGGGAGTGAACGCGCGTCGAACGGCCGCCTGCCCAGCCCGGAACACCCCCTCGAACGAAAACGCGGCGAACCGGCGCTCCGGCCGGCGCTCCGGCGCCGGTGGGGGGTTCGTGACCACCACCCGCACCGGCACCCGGTCGTCCACGGCCACGGTGCCCTGGACCTCCAGCGGCCCTTCGGCCGCCGGTGGCGGGTTCGTGACCTCCACCGGAAGGGGAGCACCGGTGCGGATCTCCACCGTGCCCTGCACGGGCACGGGCCCCTCCAACGTCCCGCCCACCACCCGCACGTCCTGCACCGGGGGCAGGTTCGTGACCTCCACGGCCCCCTCCACCGGCGCCGTCAGGTGCACGGGCTGGGACTCGGGCTCGGCGGGCCGGTCGATGCGGTACTCCTGACCGGCGGCCGCGACCGCAACGAGCAGGCCCGCGACAAAGACCACCGTCGCACCACGGGCCGGGCCGAAACTCACCATGGCTCACTCCCTCCAGAACGGCTCTTGACCGGGTCCGAGGGGGTTGCTAGCTTGGGGCCTCTCCGTGTGGAATTCCAGTTGCGAGGGAGGCCGTCCATGCAACCCCGACGAAACTATCCCACCCGGTACCTGGGCGATGCAAACCCCAACCGCAAGCGCCACGTGCACGACCTGGCGAACGAGAAGCCCAGTTGCGCCATCCACGCCATCGAGTGGGCCCACAACGCGGTGACCTTCCGCACCAAGGAAGAGGCCTTTGCCGCCGGGTACGCGCCCTGCATTTTCTGCATGCCCTACGAACCCGGCGCGGACTGATCCGCCCGGAGCGAGGTGTCCCATCGAGCGCACGATCCTGAAGGGCCACTTCCTGGTGGCCATGCCCCAGCTCACCGATCCCAACTTCGAGCGAACGGTGGTGCTCCTGTGCGAGCACACGGAGGAGGGAGCCCTGGGCCTCGTGGTGAACCGGCCGACCCCCTTCGAACTCGGCCAGATCTACGAGGGCCAGGGCATCGAGGGCGAGGGAGGGGCCGAGGAACCCATCCATTACGGCGGCCCGGTGCAGCCCGAGATGGGCTTCGTGCTCTACGAGGGCCCCGCCTACGAGGGCTCCGTGGAGGTGCTGCGGGGGCTTTATCTGGGCACGTCCCTGGAGATCCTGCGGGACATCGCCCGGGAGGCCGGCCCCGAGAGGTTTCTCTTTTTCCTGGGATACGCGGGCTGGGCGCCCGACCAACTGGAGGGGGAGATCGCCCGGAACGACTGGCTCGTCGTGCCGGCCTCGGCGGACCTGCTGTTTTCGGTGCCCCCCGACGAGCGGTGGGAGCGGGCGATCCGCCTCCTGGGCATCGACCCCCACCTGCTCTCCCAGGGGTTCGGCACGGCGTGAGGCGCCCGCGGGGCTAATCCGTCAGGAACAGGGTCAGGGTCTGGCCCGGGTAGATGGTGGTGCGGGGGGTGATGCCGTTCCATTCGCAGATCTGCCCCACCGTGAGCCCGTACCGGCGGGCGATGGCGGTCAGGGTGTCGCCCCGCTCAACCCGGTGGTAGATCCGCCGGGGTTCCGGATTTTCCCTCTCCCAGACCGCCAACCGGGTCTCGAAGCCCTCGGCGGCCCTTTCGGGCAGCGCCACCCGGTAGGTGCCTTTCCGAAGTTCCGTGCCCACGATCCAGGGGTTCAGCTCCACGAACCGCCGGTACCCCACGCCCGCGGCGTGGGCCACGGCCGCCACGGGGAGCCGTCGCCGATCCACCCGAAGGGTGACCTCCCGGGTTTTCACCGCCTCCCAGATCCTTGCCCCCTCCAGGTCGATCCCGTACCGCTCGGGGTGTTCCAGGATCAGCTTCGCGGCCACGGCGCGGAAGACGTACCGCTCCGTCTCCCGGGGAAGCCTGAGGTCGTAGAACGACTCCTCGCCCTGGGCCTCCATGGCCGAGGCCACCCGGTTCCGACCGGCGTTGTACGCCGCCAGGGCGAGGGGCCAGGACCCGAAGGCCTCGTGGAGATCCTTGAGGTGGGCCACGGCCGCCGCCGTGGCCTTCTCCCAGTCGCGCCGGTCGTCGCAGCCGTTCTCGCACGCGAGGCCGTAGAGCTTCCCGGTGGACCGGAGGAACTGCCAGGGGCCCACGGCCCCGGCCCGGCTCACCGCTCGGGGCCGCAGGTTGCTTTCGATGACGGGAACGTACTGGAGGTCGGCGGGTAGCCCGGCCTCGGCGAGGGCCCGGCGGGCGATGGGGAGGTAGCGCGGGGCCCGCTTGAACCACAGGGCCGCGCTCACCGGGTCGCCCAGGGCCACCACGAGCTCGAGATCGAGCCGTTCGAGAACATCCGGCCGCTCCAGGGGCACCGGCTCCCCGCAGAACTCGAGCCGGTCCGGGATCCAGAGCCGCAGGAGATCGTTGACCGTAGTCGCGGCGGCGGGCGACACCGCAAGGAACAACGCGGGGAGAACCCAGCAGAGAAACCGCATGATCCGACTCCGAGGGGGGAAGTTCCCCGCGGGAACGCGAAGACCCGGGCCCGGCGCCCGCGGGGCTTTTCCCTCCGTTTCGGCACGCGGCCCGGAACCTTTACTCCGGAGGCCCGGGGAACCCGCCGGCCTTTCCCCGGTTGGTGGCCCACGCATCCGCAAGGCTCCGGTTGAGGCACCGGAAACAAGGGGGTTTCGCCGCCCAGACGCCCTCAGTGCGTTCGCTCTTCGGGCTTTTGGGCCACGAACAGCTTGTGGATCCCCAGGTTGACCCGGCGGGCCTCCACCACCCGCAGCCCCGCCTTCTCGAGCACCTCGGGCACGTCGAGATCGGTGCAGAACCCCACCCGCTCCATCAGGGGGGAAAGCCGGCACTTGATGGCGCCCCAGGCGCCGTCTTCCCGGGTATTGCTGACCACCACCACCCGGCCACCCGGTTTACAGACCCTCCGCATCTCGGCGCACAGGGCCAGGGGGTCGCCGACCGTGGTGATGACGTAGGGCGCCACGACCGCGTCGAAGGCGTCGTCGGGCAGGTCGAGCCGGGTCGCGTCCATGCAGCGCAGGTGGATCCGGGATCCGTTCCCCTCCACCAGGGCCCGCCACCGGGCCTTTCGGACCATCCGGGGGCAGATGTCGATCCCGAGGATCTCGCACCTCGAAGGGTAGTGCCGGAGCCCGAGGCCCGTTCCGACCCCCACCTCGAGCACCCGGTCGCCGGGGCGCACCCGGCGGGCCGCCTCGCGGCGCCCCTCCTCCATGGTCTTGCCGAACACCCAGTCGTACACCGGGGCGACCCGGTCGTAGAACCACCTCGAGTAATCCTGGTCCATGGATCGGCCTCCCGGGAAGCGGCTCAAAGGGGGGAACGGCGCGGCATTCTAACCGCTCGTTCGGCCGAGGTCCAATCGGCCGGCGGCCTTGCCGGCGAACCGCCGGACGGCCATAATCCCGGGTCCCATGACCCGAACCGCATCCTCGCTTCGCATCGTCGGCGCCCGCCAGAACAACCTTCGGAACCTCACCCTCGCCATCCCCCACGACCGGTTCGTGGTGGTGACCGGCGTGTCGGGCTCGGGCAAGTCGAGCCTCGCCTTCGACACCGTGTTCGCCGAGGGGCAGTGGCGGTTCCTGGAGTCCCTGCCGGCCTACGCCCGGCTGCTTTCGGAAAAGAGCGTGCGGCCCGCGGTGGACGCCATGGAGAACGTGCGCCCGGCGGTGGCCCTGGAACAGCGAAACACGGTGCGCACGGCCCGCTCGACCCTGGGCACGGCCACGGAACTCTACGACCTCTTCCGGCTGCTCTACGCCGCGGCCGGGGAGGTGCGTTGCCCCGCGTGCGGGGAGCCGGGCCGGGCCTGGACGCCCGAGGCCGCGGCCGTGCACCTGGAGGAAACCCGGCCCGACGCCCGGGTGACGGTCGAGGTTCCCCTGGGGCGCCTGGAATGGCTCCCGCCCCGGGACTGGCGCTCCCACCTCCTGGCGCGGGGATTCGCCCGGGTCCGGCTGGGCGACGACGTCGTGGATCTCGAGGACCCCGGGCTCCCCGAGACCCCGCCCGAGGACGCCGCCCTGGTCATCGACCGGCTCCGGGTGGACCCGGACCGCAGGGGGCGGATCGTAGCAACCATTGAACAAGCCTACCACCTCGGCTCGGGCACGGCGCGGGTCCGGCTCGCGACCGGCGAGGAACTGCGATTCGGGGCAGCCCGCCGCTGCCACCGGTGCGACCGGGAGCTCCCCGAGCCGCGGCCGGTGCTCTTCAGCTTCAACCACTCCCTGGGGGCCTGCCCCACCTGCACCGGCTTCGGCGCGGTGCTCGAGTGGGACGAGGCCAAGGTGGTGCCCGACCCGGCCAGGACCCTGCGGGAAGGCGCCGTCGAGCCGTGGCAGACCCCGGCCAACCGGTGGTGGCAGGATCAGCTCCTGGCGCACGCCCCCCGGCTCGGGCTCGACCTCGACACCCCCTGGGCCGAGCTTCCGGCCGAGGCCCGCCGACTGGTGTGGGAGGGCGGCGCGGGTCTCGAAGGGATCCGGGAGTTTTTCGAGTACCTGGAGGGGAAGCGCTACAAGATGCACGTGCGGGTGTTCCTGGCCCGGTACCGGAGCCCCCGTACCTGCCCCGCCTGCCAGGGGGCCCGGCTCAACGCCCAGGCCCTTTCGGTCACGGTGGACGGTCGCACCATCGCCGAGGCCAGCCGCATGGACCTGGCGAGCCTCGGCCGGTGGGTCCGGGGGCTCGGGCCCGCCGTGGGCCCCCGGGGCCAGGGGGTGCTGTGGCGGATCGAGGACCGGATCGGCACCCTGGTGCGTCTGGGGCTCCACTACCTCACCATGGACCGGCCCACCCGCACCCTTTCGGGGGGCGAGGCCCAGCGGGCCGCCCTGGCCCTGCAACTCCAGAACCACCTGGCGGGCACGCTCTACGTGCTGGACGAGCCCACCGTGGGGCTCCACCCCAGGGACGTGGACGTCTTGGCCGAGGTGCTCCGGGAACTCGCCGGCCGGGGCAACACCGTGCTCGCCGTGGAGCACGACCTCTCGCTCATCCGCCGGGCCGACTGGGCCATCGAGATGGGCCCCGGCGGCGGCCGCGAGGGCGGCCGGGTCGTGTTCCAGGGCACCCCGGTGGACCTGGCCCGCGCCCCCACCCCCACGGGGCGGGCCCTGGGCCGGACGGGCGCGGGCGAGAACTCCCCTCCCCTTCGGCCGCCCCGGGGGTTCCTGGTCGTGCGGGGGTGCCGGCTCCACAACCTGAAGGACCTGGAGGTCCGGTTTCCCCTGGGGGTGCTCGCCGTGGTGACCGGGGTGTCCGGGTCCGGGAAGTCGACCCTGGTGGCCGAAACCCTGTACCCGCTCCTCGAGTCCCGCGGCGCCCGGGGCCCCGGGGAGCTGGAACTCCCCCGGGCGCCCAAGGTGCGCGGCGTGCGGCTCGTGGACCAGTCGCCCATGGGCCGCACGCCCCGGTCGGTGCCGCTCACGTACGTGGGCGCCTACAAGGCGGTGCGGGACCTCTTTGCGGCCCAGCCGGCCGCCCGGCGGCTCGGGCTCACCCCCGCCCACTTTTCCTTCAACGCCAAGGCCGGCCGGTGCGAGACCTGCGGGGGCACGGGGTACGAGCAGCTCGAGATGTACCTCTTCGAGGACCTCTACGTGCCGTGCTCCGAGTGCGCCGGCCGGAGGTTCCGGCCCGAGGTGCTCACCGTGAGGTACCGGGGCCGGTCCATCCACGACGTGCTCGGGATGAGCGTGGACGAGGCCCTGGAGGTGTTCGGCGAACCGGCGGGGCTGGTGCGGGCCCTCCGGACCCTGGAGCGGCTGGGCCTGGGCTACCTGGTGCTCGGCCAGCCCGCGCCGACGCTTTCGGGCGGGGAGGCCCAGCGGCTCAAGATCGCGGCCGAGCTCCTCGGCCGCCGGCCCAAGGACCTCGTGTATCTCCTGGACGAGCCCACCACCGGCCTCCACCCGGAGGACGTGGGGAGGCTCCTGGCGGTGCTGGGGGAGCTCGTGGACGCCGGGAACACCGTGGTGGCCGTGGAGCACAACCTGGAGTTCATCGCCCGGGCCGACTGGGTGATCGACCTGGGCCCCGAAGGCGGGGACGAGGGCGGCAGGATCGTGGACACCGGGCCGCCGGCCGAGGTGGCCCGGCGGGCGCTGGGGCCCACGGGCCGGCACCTGTCCCGGTGGCTCGGGGGGACGCCGTGAGCCGGCCCCGGGTGCACGTGGTCCTGGTGGAGCCCGAGATCCCCCCCAACACGGGCAACATCGCCCGGCTGTGCGCCGCCACCGGCTCGGCGCTCCACCTCGTGCACCCCCTGGGCTTCTCCACGGACGACCGGCACCTCCGGCGGGCCGGGCTGGACTACTGGCCCCACGTGGACGTGCGCGAGCACCCGAACCTCGGCGCCGCCCTTGCCGCGAGCGGCCCGGGGCCGGTGTTCTACTTCTCGGCCCGGGCCGGCCGGCCCTACGACGAGGCGCCCTATACGGACGGCTGCCGGCTGGTGTTCGGCCCCGAGACCCGGGGGCTCCCGCCGGAACTGCTCGAACGAAACGCCTCGCACGTCTTCCGGATCCCGATCTGGGGCCGGGTGCGGAGCCTCAACCTCTCCACGGCCGTCGGCATCGTGGTGTACGAGGCCTACCGGCGGCTCGGGGCGTGGAGGGGGACCGACGACGGGGGGTGAGGTTGCGGCCGGGCGTTCGCCCCACGCCACCGCCTGTGGGAGCGGCCTCCGTTTCATACCAAGTTGCGTTCAGAGCAACCGTTTCCTGATTCGGCCCGGCAAGGGGCCTGGTGGAGCGCCGGGCGTGGCTCCTACAGTCGCTGCAGCCGGCACTCAGCCGATGTCTCCCTCGGCATGAGCCCACCAATGGCTC
>NZ_BAAHFQ010000090.1:0-13415 GCF_054681715.1 Deferrisoma sp. | reverse complement strand
GGGGTGGACCATGGCGAGCTTCTCGGCCGACGAGATCACCATGGGGCTCGCCCCGGCCCGGGTGAGCCGCCAGGAGTCCTTGCCCTCGTGGTCGATCTCGAACCGGTGGGCGTCGTGCTTGATGGTGCCCACCCGGTAGCCCCGCCGGGTGAGCTCGCCGATCACCTTCTCCAGAAGCGTGGTCTTCCCCGTGCCCGATTTGGCCACGAACGACACCGCGGGCGGCCCGTAACTGCGAAGCCGGGCGAGATAAAGCCGGCACTCGTCGAGGTCGGCCCGGGTGCCAACGTTGCGGAACGTGAGCCCGCCGGGGTCGAGGGCCAGGAGGTCCTCGCCGTTCACGATGCGGGTGCGCACGTCGCTGATGAAGTCGAGGACCTTCAGGTTCCCCCGCCCGATCCGTTCCTCCATGGGCGCCACGCAGGCCTTGGAGTACACGGCGCACAGGGGCTCGAACCCCCGGGGGCCCCGGGGCACCACCACGTCCCAGCCCTTCCTGAGGCCGTAGAGGTGCCGGAGCACCCTCGGGTGGAGAAACGGCATGTCCGCCCCCACCACGGCGGCGTAGTGGCTCGAGACGTATTTGAGCCCCGTGGTGATGGCCCCCAGCACCCCGGCGTCCGGGTACTCGTCGGCCAGGGTCTTGTACCCCAGATCCTGGAGCGGTGTCGGGTCGGAGCTCACGACGAAGATCTCGTCGAAGAACCCCTCGAGGATCCGGTGCACCCGGTGGATCAGGGCCTCGCCCTGGAGTTCCCAGGCCCACCGGCCGTCCTCGGCGTCGGCCAGCACGATGGCGGTACGGGTATCCCTCACGCCGCCTCCCTTTCTGCGGGACCGGTCGGGGCCCCCATGGACATCGCCCCCCTCGGGCAGAACGCGGCGCACGCGCCGCACCCGGTACACCGTTCCGGGAGGAACTTCACCTGGCGCCGACCCGCTTCTCGCACCCGCTCCATCGCTCCAGTGGGGCAGACCGCGGCGCACCGGCCGCAAGCCGTGCACCCCTCACCGCGCCGCGGCCCCGGTGCCACCGCGCCCCGCACCGTTCCCCTCTCGTCAGGGGGCAGGGTGGCGAGCGCCGCCTCCCGCAGCACCACACGTTCGGGCACCCGTTTCCTGGACCGCGCCTCTTCGACCGCGCCGGAAGCCCCCGCCGCGAGCCATTCCGCGGCCCGGCCCACCACCCCCGAGCGGAGGCTCCGGAAAAACCCCCTACGGTCGCAGGCCCGCGGTCGAAACCCGAGGGCGTCCGCCGTCCTGACGACCCAGAGCCGCGGTCCCCATCCGGCTGGAAGGGTCCGGATCTTTTCCTCCAGTCCGGCCACCGCCTCGCCCAAAGGGCATTCGGCGCACCGGGTCGCGTTGAGCCAGACCCCCTGGGGCACAAAGGCCGCCAGCGCCAGGAGGTGTTCCCGGGAGAGCGCGCCCAGGCACGGCACCCGCTCGTGGGCCTCCACCCCTTCGGCCCGGCAGCCCAGGACCGGCCGGGCCTCGGACACGAGCCGCCGGGGAAGGGCCGCAAAGCCCGGCGATGCCTCTCCCCAGGCCTCCACCGGGCAGGCCGCGGCGCAGGCGCCGCAGTCCTGGCACCCGGCGGGGTCCAGCCGCGGGACACGGTCCTCGAACGCGATCGCGCCCCGGGGGCAGGCGTCGGCGCAGGCGCGGCACCCGGCCTCCCGGCAGCGAAGCCGCACGCACCGGGCCTCATGGAGTTGCCGCACGGGCCTCCTCCGTTCCGAGGGCCTCCGCCGCGTACCGGGCCTCGCTCTCGGCCAGAAACGCCCGAAGGCACCGGGCCAGCTCCCGATAGAACCCCTGCCCGGCCCGCTCCTCCACCCGCCCCGCGAACTCCGGCCCCCAGCGAAGCAGATGATCCCGCAGGAACTCCCCCTGCTTTCGCCGGTACGCCCGGACCGCCGCCTCGTCGGCCCGTGCGGCGGCGTCCCGGCACCGGAAGGCCAAGACGTACAGGAACTCCAGCTCGGCCGAGATGTGATCCGGAAGCTCCTGGAACTCCGGATCCACGGCGATCCCCTCGTCCTCGTACCGGCGGATCACGTCCTGGGTGGACGGCCCCATCACGACCCGGCCCTCCTCCAGGTACACCGACCCGTAGGGCGGGGCGAGGAGCTCCCCGGGCCCGACGAACAGCCGGGCGTAGTCCACCCGGAGCGCGGTCTCTTCGGCCCCTTCCAGAACCTCGCCGAGCCGCCGGGCTTTGGCCGCCGCCCCGGGGGCCACCGGCCCCAGGGCCTCGGCGAGCCGGGCCGCCACCCGCTCCTCCGTGAACAGGGCCAGGTCTGGCAGGCAGAACAGGGCGCTCAGCAGCCGATAGCTTTCGGCCCGCGGGGCCTCGGTCTCGATCAGGTCTCGCACCAGGGTCTCGCCTCCCTGCCGACACACGGCGGGCCCGGCCGGCGGTCCGGCCGGGCCCGCCCGTCGCCGGCTCTAGCTCCGGACCGAGAAGCTCCGGATGTAGTAGACGTTGGGCTCGGTTCCGGCCTCCTCCTTGAGCCGGAAGTATTTGTGCTTCTTCAGCAGCTTGCTGACCGTGCTCTTCTCGTCCTCGAGGTCGCCGAAGATCCGGGCCTCCGAGGGGCAGCTCACCACGCAGTAGGGAAGTTCCCCGTTTTTCACCCGGTGCTCGCAGAAGATGCACTTCTCCACGATGCCCGGCCGCCGCACCGACCCGTAGTCGGGGTGCTTGTAGAGCGTGCGCCAGGGGGGCATCTGCTCGGTGCGCCGCACGATCTCGGCGCCCGACGCGGTGCAGTTCTCGATGAGTTCGGTGGCGTCCTTCCACCGGCGGTACTGGTCGCTCTCGCTCTCGATATAGCTGATCACGCTGTAGGGCACGCCCTCGTCCTCCACGTCGGTGGCGCTGTAGGGGCACGCCTCCTGGCAGGCCTGGCACCCGATGCACCGTTCGTTGTTGTGCATCGTGATGCCGTCCTCGGTCTTGAACATGGCCTTGGGGGTGACCGGGCAGGCCTCCACGCAGGCCGCCTTGGAGCAGTGGTTGCACAGCACCGGGATCGTCTCGGACTTCACGTTGGGAAAGGTCCCCTCGGTGCGCACGATGAAGTCGGCCCAGTTGTAGCGCTGGCCCTCCACCCGGTCGTCGGTGTTGTTCTCGGTCTTGCAGGCCACGGCGCAGGCCCCGCAGCCCACGCACTTGTGAAGGTCGATCACCATTCCATATTTCGGCATGGTTCCGTCTCCTCAGACGCTGGGGCTCAGGCCTTCTCGATCCGCACGCCGGTGAACCCGCCGTTCCGGACGTTGCTGCCCGAGAGCCGTTCGGTGTCGAAGGGCATGATCTCGTTGTTGTTGACGCCCCGCGGCACGGCCTTCTTGTAGTCCAGGGCCGCGATCCGGCCGTAGGCCCAGTGGCCCTGGCCGTAGCACTTGGTCACCACGCCGGGCCGCACCCCCTCCCAGAGCCTGGCCTTCAAGGTCCAGGAGCCGGTGACCGTGGTGATCTTCACCTTGTCGCCGTCGCGGATGCCCAGCTTCTGGGCGTCGGCCGGGTTGATCTTGAGCACGTCCTCCCAGCTCTCGTCGCCCGGGTCGAGCTTCTTGAACTCGTAGTACCAGGTGCAGTTCTGGCTGCGGCCCTCCTTGTTGAGCCGGCTCTTGTAGTCCACGAACACGAAGGGGAACTCCTTCGGGTCGCCGTACCGGAACGGGGGCTCGTAATGGGGCACGAACGCGAGCTCCCCTCGGGCCTCGTAGTTGCAGACCTTGAGCACCTCGTCCACCGTGGTCTTGTGCTTCTTGGCGTGCTTCTCCAGGGCCTCCTTCAGGGTCTCGCTGTAGAACTCGAACTTCTTGGTCTTCGTCTTGAACTTGCCCCAGCGCTTCTTGTAGGGGTAGGGGTCGGAGTTCCACAGGCCCCGCTCCTTGAACTCCTCCCAGCCCCGGATCCGGTCGCCGCCCACCTCCTTTTTGCCGTCCCAGAGGGGCGCCGTGTAGTACTTGACCGCGTACTCGGCAAACTCCTTGGCGTTCCGGGGCGGCAAGCCCGTCTCGGGGTCCCGGAACTCGTTGCGGTAGTACTCGAGGAGGTTCGGGAACCCCTTGGCCGCGAGCTTCTCGGCGATGAGGTAGGGGATCTCGGTCTCGTCGATCTTCACGTCCCACAGGGGCGTGATCACCGGCTGCAGGAGCGAGGCGTACCCGTACCGGTTCTGCTTGCCCTTCACGTACCCCCACCGCTCGAACGTGGTCATGGCGCAGGGCAGCACGATGTCGGCGTACTGGGTCATCTCGGAGGGGTTCGTGGTCAGATGCACGTAGAACCCGATCTTCTCCATCGCCTGCTCCCAGCGATGGGCGCCGCTGCAGGAGAAGGTGAAGTTGTTCATGTAGCCGATCGCCATCTTGATCTCGTAGGGATCGGCGTTGATGATGCCGGTGGCCGCGTTGTTGGTGACGACGGCGCTGCCGGGCTTCCCCTTCTTGAGGGAGGGGAACTCCAGGCGGCCGCGCTGGTCGATTTTTTCGTGCTTCTTGCCCTTTTTCGCGACCTCGTCCAGGTAGGCGTCGATCTTGGGCATATGGTGGACCGGGGGGCTCATCTTGGCCAGGGTGCCTCCCACGTTGTCCACCGACCCCAGAAGCCCGTTCAGGGCGTGGATCGCCATGGCCACGTAGGCCCCGCGCACCTACATGGCCGCCCCGGGCCCGAGCCAGACCGCGGCGTGGGGGGCCGCCTTCCCGAGCCCCCGGGCCACCCGCAGGATCTGGTCCTCGGGGATCCCGGTGATGGGCGAGGCCCAGGCCGGGGTGGCGTCCTTGACCGCCAGGTTCCACCACTTCACCAGTCCGTGGGTGTACTTCTCCTCGAAGCTGGCCTCGTCCACCTCTTTGCCGGCCCGGAACCGGTTTTTCCCGTCCTTGAAGTCGCCCACGAACTCCCGGCTCCAAAGCCCTTCGGTCAGGAGCACATGGGCGATGGCCAGGGCCAGGGCCCCGTCCTGGCCCGGCTCAATGGGAAGCCACTCGTGGGCCTTGGACGAGATCGAGCTGAGCTTGGGGTCCACCACGGCCACGGTGCCTTGGTCGAGCACCTTGCCGATGCGGCGGATCGCCGCCGGCACCATCCGGTTGGAGCTAAGGGGGTCGCAGCCCCACACCAGGAGGTACTTCGTGTTGTCCAGGTCGTAGTCCCGGTAGTCCCAGAACCCCTCGGTGAAGAACGCGCCGAACTTCTCGCCCTCGGCGCAGATGGCGCTGTGGGAGATGTTGTTCGGGGAGCCGAGGATCTTGGTCATGGCGTCGTAGATCACGTCGCGCATGTAGGTGTACCGGCCCCGCATCAGCATGTACTTGTGGATCTCGCCGTTCTTGCGGAGCTCCAGGAGCTTGTCGGCGATGGTGTCCAGGGCCTCGTCCCAGGTGATGGGGACGAACTTGGGATCCTCGCCCCGGCCCTTCTTGGGGTTGGTGCGCTTCATCGGCACCTTGGTCCGGTCGGGGTCGTACACCTGCTGGAGGCCCAGGTGGCCCCGGGGGCAGCAGGTGCCGTCGTTCTGCTTCGACCTGGGGTTGCCTCGGACTTTGACGGCCCGGCCGTCCTGCACGAACACCTCGATGGGGCACCAGGTGGTGCACCCCTGGCAGGTGGTGGCCACCCACCGGCCCTTTCGCTCGCCCATCCGGCCCCGGCCCTTGACGTCCTTCACCTTGGCCAGGGCGTTCAGCGGCGGAAGGCCCACCGCTGCCGCCGCTCCCGCCGCAGCCCCCGCCTTCAGAAACTCCCGTCGCCGCACCTGCATGACCACCTCCTTGCTCCCCAGGGGGAAGCGGAAAAAGGGGACCTCTTTGCGTTCCGCCCCCGCGACCGGGGGCCGACCCAACCGAATTCCGAAGGGAACGGCAGAGCAAGAATCGGGCCATGGCTTTCGGGCCGGACTCCGGCCTTCCGGGCGCCCCTTCCCGCGCAAACCATCGGCCCAATCGTTGCTAAACGGCAACGGTTGGGCCGATCCGGGCAATCCCTTGAATTGTCTACCGAAATCCGGGCGGCCTGCCGTTGCCGTTTGGCAACGGGCTCAGCGGGTGGTCTTCTTCCACAGGGTCTCCCGGGCCACGCCCAAACGGCGTGCTGCCGCCGCCTTGTTGCCGCCCTCTTCCTCGATGACCCGGCGGATATAGTGCACCTCGAACCGCTTCACGGCCTCCCGGAGGGGAAGGTCGGTGGGCATGGCTTCGTAGAAGAGGCCGGCCGGGGCGGTCTGGGACCGAATGGGGAGTGGGAGCTGGCGAGGGGCGATGGTCTGCCCCGGGGTGAGCACCTGGAGCCGCTCGATCACGTTCTCGAGCTCCCGGACATTCCCCGGCCAGGGGTAGCGCTCCAGGAGCTCCAGGGCCTCGGGAGACAGGCGCACGGGCTCGGTGCCGTGGGCCCGGCTCAGCCGCTCGATGAAGTGCTGGGCCAGGAGGGCCACATCGCCGGGCCGGTCCCGGAGGGGGGGCACCTCGAGGGGGATCACGGCGATCCGGAAGAAGAAATCCTCCCGCATCTCCCCCTGCCGCACCAGATCCGCCACGTCCCGGTTGGTGGCGGTGACGAGTCGGAAGTCCACCTCGATCTCGGCCTCGCCCCCCACCCGCCGGATCCGGCGCTCCTGCAGGGCCCGCAGGAGCTTCACCTGCATGGCCGGCGGGATCTCCCCCACCTCGTCGAGGAACAGGGTGCCGCCGTGGGCCTGCTCCAGCATCCCCTTGCGCCGCCGGTCGGCCCCGGTGAACGCCCCCTTCTCGTGGCCGAACAGTTCGGCCTCCAGGAGCGAGGCCGGGATCGCCCCGCAGTTCACCCGGACCAGGGGCCCCCCGGCGCGCGGGCTCAGGCGGTGGAGCATCTCGGCCACGAGCTCCTTGCCGGTGCCGCTCTCCCCCTGGATCAGGACGCTCGCGTCCTTGGGCGCCACGGTGCGCACCGTGGCCAGCAACCGGCGCACCTTAGGGCTCTGGCCCACGAACTCCGTGTCCGGGGCCCGGGTCCGAAGCTCCCGGAGCTCCTCCTCCACCGCCCGGGCCCGCAGCAGCCGTTCCAGCTTCAGCAGGATCACCTCGGTGGGGAACGGTTTGGGCAGGTAGTCCTGGGCCCCGATCTTCATGGCCTCCACGGCCGACTCCACCGAGGCGTGGCCGGTCATCACCAGCGCAGAACAATCGGGCTGGCGCTCCAGTAGAATGCGCAGAAGGTCGAGCCCGTCGCCGTCGGGGAGCCGGACGTCGAGGAGCGCCACGCCGAAGGCCTCGCGCTCGAGAAGCGCCACCGCCTCGGCCACCGTGCCCGCGTGGGCCACGGGGTGGCCGGCCCGTTCGAGCGCCTCGAACAACATGCCGGCGTAAAGGGGGTCGTCCTCCACGAGGAGAATCCGGGATCGCACGGCCTACTCCCTTCCCTCGGGGTTCGTGCGGGGCAACCGCAGCACGAACCGGGCCCCGGGGAGCGTGCGGCCCCGCTCCACCGTGAGCGTGCCGCCGTGCCCCTCGGCGATGCGCCGGGAGATGGCGAGCCCCATGCCGCTTCCCTTGCCCGGGGGCTTGGTGGTGAAGAACGGCTCGAAGATCCGCTCGGCATCCCCCGACGGGACCCCCGGGCCGGAGTCCTCCACCGCGAGCCACACCGCGTCCTCGTCGGCCCCCGCCTCGAGCCGCACCGTGCCCCCGTCGCCCGCGGCGTCCGCCGCGTTGAGAAGGAGATTCAGCAACACCTGGTGGACCTTGGTCCGGTCGGCCGGAAACGCCACGTCGGGCACGGCTCCGGCGGATTCGAGCCGCACGCCCTTTCGCTTGAGGGCCATCTTGGCAAACAGGCTCGCGCTCTGGAACACCTCGGGCAGCGCCGCGGGCTCCCGGCGGATCTCCCCCGACCGGGTCAGGTCCACGAGCTGGCCCACCACCCGGCGGATCCGTTCGAGGCCCTCCCGGATGACCCCGGCGTAGCGGGTGCCGTCGCCCTGACAACAGCGCTCCACCTGGAACAGGGCGCTCTCGATGGCGGCCAGGGGGTTGTTGACCTCGTGGGCCACCCCCGCCACGATCTGGCCCACGGCCACGAGCCGCTCGTTCTCGAGGAGCTTGCGGGTGGCCCGCTCCCGCTCGGCCTCGCTCGCCCGCAGCCGCCCCACCATCTCGGCGAAGGCCCGCTCCAGGTCCCCGATCTCGTCGCGCCGGCCCGAGGGGGCCACCTCGGGGTATTCGGGCCCGCCCACGGCCTCCACGTGGGCCCGCAGCCGAAGGAGTGGCCGGGCCAAACCGGCGCCCACGGCCCAGAACACCACGAGCGCCCCCAGGGAGAACACGGCCGAAAACCCGAAGATCTGCCCGGCCAGCTCCCGGAGCTCCTCGTTCAGGGGCGCGAGGGAAACCCCCACCCGCAGGACCCCCCAGGACTTCCCGTGGATCGCGAGGGGATAGGCGAGATCCCAAACCGTGACCCCGGCGTGGACCGCCGGCTGTTGCAGGAACCCCCGGGCCTCCAGGGCCCTGAGGCTCACGGGGTCGCGGTACACCCGGCCGTACTCGGCGTACTCGTTGTGGGCGAGCACCCGGCCCTCGGGGTCGAGCACCACGGCGTACACCGGGGCCAGGTCCTCCTGGGCCATGATGTCGGCGAGGAAGCTGTCGAGGAGCCCTCCCTCCTCGATCACCCCCATCTCCTCGTAGAGCAGGGCCTGGATCACCGGGATCGACATGGAGGAGAGAAGGATCCGGCCCTTCTGGAGGAGCCGCTCCTCCAGGAGCCCCCGCTCCCGGTTCCAGGTCCATTGCCCCCACACCGCCGTGGCCACCACCACGAGACCGGCGGCCAGGAGCACGAACTTCCCGGTGATGCCGAGCCGCATCAGTGACACGCTCCCCCGCAGGTGCGCTCGAACCCGTCCATGAGCTCGAAAATCGGCCGGTAATCTTCCACCCGGGCCTCCACGAACCCGTGGCGGAACTCGGGGTCCCACTCCCGGAGCCGCTCCCGGAACGCCGGGTCGTCGGGGTCCACGGCCAGCAGCGCCCGCTTCACGGCCTCGCGCACGGCCGGGTCGGTCCCGGGGTGGGCCACGATGGGCACCGAGGGGATGGGGTCGCTCTCGGCCAGGAACCGCAGCCCGTGGGGCCGGTACCGCTCGGCCACCACGTCCTTGACCGCGCCGGCGTCGAACTCCCCCTTCAGCACGGCCTTGGCCACGATGTCGTGCTTGCCCAGGTTGGCCGCCTCGGCCAGATCCTCGATCCGGACCCCGTGTTGGAACAGAAGAACCCGGGGGATCAGGTTGCCCGAGGTGGAATGGACCGACCCGAAGGCGAACCGCTTGCCCTTGAGATCCGCCAGGGTGCGGATGGGGCTGTCCTTCCGGACGATGACGATGCTCCGGTAGTACGGCCGCCCCTCCGCGTTCAGGGGCCTCACGAGGGGCACGGCCCCGAAGGCCCGGTAGGCCTCCACGAAGGTCACGTCCCCCAGGCTCGCCACCTCCACCTCCCCGTTGCTCAGGAACTCGACCGCCTCCTCGTAACTGCGGGCGACCCGGAGTTCGAACCGGTAGGGGGTGACCTCGCTGAGGTAGTCCACGATGGGCTGGTACGAGCGGAACATCACCAGAGGGTTGTACCGGGGGATCACCCCGAAATGGACCACCCCGTCGTCCGTCCCGCCGACGCCCGCGGCGGGTACGGCGAGGAGCAGCAACACGAGGAGCAGGAGCTTGCGCATGGACACTCGCCTCCCGGGTCGGGCGAAGGTACAGGCACGCCCTAGCACCGAAAGCAGGATTCGTGCCCGATCACGCCCCGGACGGGAGGGAACCGGGCGCCCAGGGCACCACGGCCATGCGGGGGGCCAGCGACCGCACCTCCCCGAGCCAGCGGCCCTCGGCGGCCCGCCGGGCCCGGAGCACCGGATCGGTGACCCGGTGGGGGGTGAGGCTCTGGTTCACCACCCATCCGAACACCCGCACCCCGGCCCGCTCGAGATCGGCCGCGAGCCCGGCGGCCTCGTGCACCGGGGTGGCCTCGGGGAGGGTCACCACCAGCACCGCCGTCGCGGCCGGATCCCGGAGCCGGGGCAGGAGCCGCCGGACCGCCTCGGGGAGGTCCCCCCGGGACCGCTCCACCTCCCGGTGGTAGGCCTGGGCCGCGTCCAGGAGAAGGAGCGTGTGGCCGGTGGGCGCGGTGTCCACCACCACGAAGCCCTCCTCGGCCCGGGCGGCCTCCCGGGCGAACGCCCGGAACACGGCGATCTCCTCGGTGCAGGGCGAGCGAAGGTCCTCGGCGAGCAGGGCCCGGCCTTCGTCGTCGAGTTCCCGCCCCACGGTGTCCATGACCTCTGCCGCGTAGGCCCGGGTCTCGGCCTTCGGGTCGATCCGGGTGGCCGTGACCCCGGCCGGGAGGTCCAGCGCCCCCCGGTTCGCCGGGTCGGTGGTGGTGAAATGCACCGGCCGGCCGGTGGCCGCGAGCCGCCGCACCACCCGCAACGCCACGGTGGTTTTCCCGACGCCCCCCTTGCCCATGGTGAGCACGAGCCCCCTGCCCCGGGCCGCCAACTCGTCCACCAGTCCGTCGAGGTCCTCCCAGGCCCCGGGGTCGGCCTCCTCCGCCGGGGGCGGGGGGTGGTGGCCGTTCCACAGGGACCGCAGGGCCTCCACCCCCACGAACTCGTGGGGCCGCAGCGGCACCTCCCAGCGGGCCAGGGGCTGCAGAGGGTCCGGGAGCGCGGCCAGGGCTTCGGCGGCCCGGGCCTCCCAGGCCCGGGCCAGGGGGTCGACCGGATCCCGGGCCCGGAACACCCCGTTCACCACGAGCCGCTGGTTCCCGATGCCGAGGGCCGCCAGCTCCCGGCTGGCCCGGGCCGCCTCGGCCAGGGACTCCCGGTCGGGCCGGGCCACCAGCACCACCTCGGTCTGGACCGGGTCGGCGAGCCGCCCCAGGGCCGCCCGGAACCGCGCCTCCTGCTCCCGCAGCCCCGAGAGCGGCCCCAGGCACGAGGTGCCGGTGGTGTTCGTGGCGATGAACTCGGTCCAGGCGGCCGGGAGCTCCAGGAGCCGCAGAGTGTGCCCCGTGGGCGCCGTGTCGAACACCACGTGGTCGAACCCGGCCGTGGCCTCGGGGTCCCCCAGGTACCGCGCGAACTCCCCGAACGCCGCGATCTCCACGGTGCAGGCCCCCGAAAGCTGCTCCTCGATGCTCCGCACCGCCTCGGGCGGGAGCACCCCCCGCACCGGCCCCACCACCCGCTCCCGGTAGGCCCGGGCCGCCTCCTCGGGGTCCACGTTCACCCCGTAAAGTCCGGCCACCCCTTCGACGGCCCGGGGTTCGAGCCCCAGGGGGGTGCCCAGGACCTCGTCCAGGTTGGAGGCCGGGTCGGTGCACACCAGGAGCACCCGCCGACCGGCGTCGGCCAGGGCCACGGCCGTGGCCGAGGCGAGGGTGGTCTTCCCCACCCCGCCCTTGCCCGTGAAAAACACGTGGCGGGGCATGCGTTCAAACACTGGGTTCATGGGGTTCTCGCGTGAGGATCGTGGGTGAAGGCTGAAGCGTGGGAACGCCGGATCGTCCGGGGGCCGGCGCCCCCGACCTACCCGCAGCACCCGGTGGAGGGATCGCACCCGCCGGGGCCGGCCATCTCGAACACGGGGCCCGCCGGGGCCGGGTCGAGCCCCAGGGCTTCGACGAGCTCCCGGCGGTCGGGGTAGCGCCCCCGGGTCACCTCGCGGTCGTCCACGAAGACCAGGGGCAACCCGGCGGTGCCCTCGGTCCGCAGCACCTCGGCCACCCGGGGGTCGGTGGCGAACGCCTGGGGCTCCTGGGCCAGGTTCTTGCGCACCACCCGCACCCCCTTCTGCTCGAGCCAGTTCAGGTCGGCCGCGAACCGGGCCATCACCGGGTCCGCCGAGGGGCCGCACACACCGGTGGGGCAGCACAGCGCGGGGTCGTACACATAGAGCGTTTGGGACATCGGGAAAACTCCTCGTGTTGTGGCCCGCGGCTCGGCGGCCCGGGAGCCGGGCCGCTTTCCTTCCTCACGATTCCATCGAACGTGCCCGTCCCAACCCGCGCGAACGGTCACCGGGCCGAGACCATGGGCTTTCGGGTCTGTGGCAAGCCGGATCGCGCCGGGGAAGCCTTCCGAGGCCGCTTCGTTCGGGGCCCTACGAACCGCAAGGGAACGCCCAGGGCAGGCCCACAGCAGGCGTCAGAGGATAGAGGACAGGGATTCTCTGACACCTGGCCTCTGACTTCTGGCCCCTGGTACGGAAGCCGCTCCCACAGGGGGGACGGGATCAACGCCGAATCGTCCAAGATTTTCGCGCCCCAGCGTCCCAGCCTTCCCCCGGACGGGCCTTCGCGTCGCTTGGGGGACTCACCGCAGGCACTGGAACACGCCCTTGCACCACAGGCAGTCGCCGCAGGGTTCGGCGTTGAGGAAGCAGTCCTGCTCGAACTCCTCGGCCTGGACGTAGTCGCAGCATTTGGCCAGGTTGCAGTCGGAGCAGAAGGGGTAGTCGTAGCGGATGACGCTCTCGCGAAACGCCCGGAAGGCCGGGTCGTTCCAGATCTCCAGGATCTCCCGTTCGGGCACCCGGCCGAACACCCTGGGCCGCACGAACTTCTCCCGGCCGTTCACGAAGCACCGGTACCCGTGCCACAGGAAGTAGCAGGGGTGCACCCCGCCGTCCCAGCTCACGAACGCGCTCCCCTCCTCCACGAAGTCGCACCGCCGGTCGCCCCGGGGCACCACCTCGGGGAGCCGGAGATCCAGGCCCACCTCGGCCGCCGCCCGGGCGGCCTCGGCGAAGATCTCCTGGACCCGCTCGAGCCAGGCCTCGTCGCGCTCCAGGATCTTCTGGACGTTCACGAAGATGTCCCGGGCGTGGGCGTCGGCCTTCATGGCCTCCACGAACTCCACGATCCGCTGCTCCTCCGGGGTCTTCGTGTACTTCCAGAGCACCTCGAAGTAGCAGCCGAGATCGATCCCCTCCCGCCGGGCCCGCTCCCGCCAGGGCTCGAAGAACCCCACGGCCACGTCGGTGTTGGGGTCGTAGGCGGCCTGGTCCACGAGGCGCTCGTCGTAGGGGAGCACCTGGGTCACCAGGGCGAAGGTGGCGCCCCGGCCCGCGGCCCACCGCACCACCGCGGGAAGCTCGGCCACGTTGTCGCGCATGGCCACGAACTCGATGCCCTTCTCCACCCGGCGGCCCACGGCCCGCTCGGCCTCGGCCAGGGCGGCGAAGGCCCGGTCCAGGGCCCCCACGTCCCCGCCCTCGCGGATGCGGGCGAAGGTGGCGGGGCTCACGGCGTCGAGCGAAAGGCAGATGCGCCCCAGGCCCGCCTCCACGAGCGACCGGGCCCGGGCCCCGTCGAGGAGGAGCCCGTTCGACTGGAACCCGATCCACCCCTCGGCC
>NZ_BAAHFQ010000089.1:0-13450 GCF_054681715.1 Deferrisoma sp. | reverse complement strand
GGAGGCCGGGGACCCGACCACGAGTTATCTGCTTTCGTCCGTGGGGCCGTTCCTGGCCTGGGACTCCCGGGACGACCCCTTTAACCCCCGGTCGGGGTTCTACCACGAGGTCCAGGCCGAGTGGGCGCCCGCGTTCCTGGGGTCCGAGGCGGAGTTCGAGCGCTACACCGGCACCGTGAGCGGGTTTTGGAGCGCGGGCCGGTTCACCCTGGCCCTCCTGGCCCGCGGGGGGCTGGCCCTCACGCTGGGCCGCACCGCCGAGCTCCCGGTGAACAAGCGCTTCTTCCTCGGGGGTCGGGGCAGCGTGCGGGGGTTCGAGCGCGACGCCATCGGCCCGCGCTCCAGCGACGGCACGCCCCTGGGCGGCGACCTCATGGCGAACCTCCGGGCCGAGGTGCGCTACCGCTGGCGGAAGGGGTTCGGGTTCGCCCTGTTCTGGGACGCGGGGAACGTCTGGAACCGGGCGGTGGAGCCCGCCGACTTCGGGGACCTGCGGCAGGGGGCCGGGGCGGGGATCCGTTACGAAACCCCGGTGGGGCCCCTGGCCCTGGACCTGGGGATGAACCTCGACCCGCGCGACGGCGAGCCCCGCACGGTGTGGCATTTCACCGTGGGCAACGTGTTCTGAGGACGGGACCGGGCCGGAGGGGTACCGGACCTCCTTCGGGTCCTCAGCGGTTCGCGGGTTCCGGGGTCACGAAGGTCCTCCGGTCCGGATCCCAGTCGTACTCCGGCGCCCCCCAGAGCGCCCGGAGGTCCTCGGCCGAGAGTCCCAGCCCCTCCACGGCGTCGAGCCGCTCCAGGGCCGAGAGGACCTCGGCGTCGGAGACGGCAAAGTCCGCGTCCAGGTCGGCCCAGTGGACGTACTCGAGATCGATCCGGCCCTCGCCCCGGATCGGCCGGGGCGAGGACCGGCGGCCGGCCACGACCGTGCCCTCGAACCGGTGGGCGCTGCCCTCGGGGCCCGGGGGCGCCCTCACCACGTACCCGATCCGGGCGTGGCCGTCGGGAACCGAGAGGATCCACCGGACGACCCCGTCGGCCGTGGGGCCCTGGCTCGGGGCCGGTACGGACCCCTCGAAGATCCACCCCGGGGGAAGCCGTTCGCGCACGACGACCCGCGACGCCTCGGTTTCGACGTCGATCAGAACCGGGATCCGGGAACCCGGAGGGCAGTAGGGGGAAAGGTCCCGTCGGGCCCGGACCGCGCCGTTCGCGCCCCAGACCCACCAGCCCAAGGTCAAGAGCACCACCGCCCCGGCGGCGAGCGCCCCCCAGACGCCCGGGCGGCGCCGGGGGGAAGGAGGGGGTTCCGGGCCGGCTTCCCCCCCGTCGGGGAGGATCTCGGCGAGGTCCACCTCCAGGGCGGCGGCCAGGCTCTCGGCGTTTTCGCGCCGCACCGAGGCCGTGCGGTTGTTTTCCCACCGGCTCACGGTGTCGACGCTGACCCCCACCACCTCGGCCACATAGAGCTGGGTGAGACCCTTGGCCTCCCGGATGCGGCGGACCTTGTCGCCGTCGAGGCGCAGGGTGGGGGGTGCGGGCCGGCTCACGGCGGCCCCCCCGGGCGGCCGCCGTCGGCCCGACGTCGGGTCGCGCCGACCCGACATCGGGCCGCATGGGGCCCGATGTGGATGGCGAAACGCCTCCGGGGGCCGTATAGAGGGGGTGTGGCCGCGGCCGAAGGCGCCACGCCGCGGTCCCGAACCCCCCCATCTCCCACAGGAGGAACGATCATGAAAACGCGCATCACCGTTCTGGCTCTCTTCGCCACCGTATGCCTCGCCGGTTCCCCGGCCCCCGCGGCCGACCCGGCGGCGGTGCCCGAAACCCTGGACCTCAACGTGCAGGTCAAGCACCCCGACGCCCCGGGCCTGCCCAAGGACGTGAAGGCCGTGCCCGGGTTCTCCCACCGGCGGCATGCCGAGGAGTACCTAAAGGGCAAGCAGGCCTTCTCCCGGTTCCCGTACGAGGACGACTTCACCTGCGCCGCCTGTCACCACACCGCCAAGACGCCCGAGGAGGCCGGGTCGTGCCTGTCGTGCAAGACCGCCGACCAGATGTTCGAGGCGGCCGGGGGCCCGGGCAAGGTCAAGGACCTCTTCCACGACCTGTGTCGGTCCTGCCACAAGGCCGTGATCAAGGCCAAGGCCGCCGAGGCCCCCACGAAGTGCTCGGCCTGCCACAAGTAGGCCGCGGAGCGCTCCCCCCGGGGCGCCAGCCGCCCCGGGGGGCTCCCCGGGCCTCAGCCCTCCCGGCGCTTTCTCTCGATGCGGTCGTGGGGCCGGTCGTGGAGTTCCACCAGGAGATACTCGTCGGTGGAGGCTCGGTGGAAGGCGTCCTCGGCCTCGGCCCGGCACGCGGGGCAGGCCCGCCGGGGGATCTCGACCCGCAGGGCCTTCTCGGCCGGCCGCTCCCAGCTTTCGAGAACCACGGCCCCGGCGCAGTCGTCGCACACCCGGACCCGCTCGCGCTGCTGCTCCCGGATGCCGGCCCCGTCGTAGAAGACGCTTCGGGACTCCTCGAGGTGGGTCCGGCCCCGCACGGCCTGGGCCCTGAGCTCGTCTCGGCGCCGGAACTTCTCGAGCAGGAGCTCGGCGAGCCGCTCCACGTACTGCCGGGCCCGTTCCCCCATGCGCAGGAGGCCGGGTTGGTAGTCGGGCTCCACCACGGCGCTGGTGTCGAGGCCGGCCATGGCCAGGAGGATCCCGGTGTTCACGTAGGGCAGGGCGCTTTGCACCGAGTAGCCCCCCTCGAGCACGGCCACGTGGGCCCGCAGCCGCCGGGTCAGGGTGGCGTACCCCTGGGCCGTGATGGCCATGTCGGTGATCGGGTCGGTGAAGTGGTTGTCCTGGCCGGCCGAGTTCACGATGAGGTCGGGCTTCCACTCCTCCAGGATCGGGAGCACCAGGTGGTCGATCACGTGCAGGAGCCCGTCGTCGGTGGTGCCGGGGGGCAGGGGCACGTTGATCGTGGTGCCGAAGGCGTTGGGCCCCCCGAACTCGTCGGGGAACCCGGAGCCCGGGTAGAGGGTCCGGCCGTCCTGGTGAAGGGAGATGAACAGGGTGTCCGGGTCGTTCCAGTAGATGTCCTGGGTGCCGTCGCCGTGGTGGCAATCGGTGTCGACGATCGCCACCCGCAGGTCCCCGTACCTGCGGCGCAGGTGCTCGATCATCACGGCCTCGATGTTCACGATGCAAAACCCCCTGAGGCCGTGGACCACCCGGCGGGCGTGGTGGCCCGGGGGCCGCACCAGGGCGAAGGCCCGCTCCACCTCGCCCTCCATCACCCGGGTGGCGGCCTCGATGGCGCCCCCCGCGGACACCAGGTGGGACGGGCTCACGTGCCGCCGGAGGTCCGGCACCCCGGTGTGGACCCGCTCCATGTCGGCGAGTTCGGCGACCCGGGGCGGGTACTCCACGATGCCCTCGATGTCGAAGATCCCCTCCTCGAACAGCTGGTCCCGGGTGTAGAGGAGCCGCTCCTCCCGCTCGGGGTGGGTGGGGTCGATGGCCCAGTCGAAGGCCGGGAAGAACACGACGCCCGTTTTCTGGGGGGCCTGGAGCCGCATGGGGTTTCCTCCTCTACTCGACCCGGAACAGGATGCCGGGCCGGATCTGGGCCCGGAGCCGGTGGATCCGGCCGACGGTGGTGAAGCCCTCGATCACGTTGAAGCTCTCCACGTCGGTCACGTCCACGGCCGCCGCGGGGTCGAGTTCGCCCCGCGCCCGGGCCGCGGCGAGCAGGGTTTCGGTGGCCCGGGCCTGGAGGTCGGCCATGGTGAACCCGGCCGGGATCGGCTCGTACACGCCGGCCTCGGGCAGCGAGAGGTACCGCCGGGCCGTGTCGGCGATGGCGTGGACCTCGGCGTTCACCCGGGCCACGGCCGCGCCCACGGCGTTCGCCACGTCGAAGTGGTTGGGCACCGTCACGGGAAGATCGAGGGCCTCCTCCACGTAGGGGGCGAGGGCCCGGGCCGGCCCGCCCACGGCCAGAACCCGGTGGGGCCGCACCCGGTGCCCCTCGAGGAGCTCGTGGAGGGTGTACACGGGCCGGGCGTTCACCTCTTCGAGCATCCGCTCCACGGCCCCGGCGATCTCCCCTCCCCAGGCGCGCAGGATCCTCCGGGCCGCCCCCTCGGACGAGGTGCCCAGGGCTTGGGCGATGGGGGCCAGGGCCTCGAGGGCGCGGCCGCGGTTTCCCACGGCCCGGCCCAGGACCACCAGGGCGTCGGTGGGGGTGGGGTGGGTCCCCCCGAGGGCCGCGGGCGGGCCGAACCGGCGCGGCCCGATCCGGATGCGTCCGTCCTCGACCCGGACCCAGCTGTCGCCCCCGGCCGGGGCCGAACGGGTGAACAGGGCCCGGATCTGGGTGCGGTAGGGGCCGATGGTGGCCCCGTGGGGCTCCAGGAGGGGGGATCCGGCCGTAAAAAGGCACAGGTCCGTGGTGGTGCCCCCCACGTCCAGGCCGACGGTGTCGGCCTCCACCGCGTCCAGGGCCAGGGCCCCCAGGGCGCTCGCGGCCGGGCCGGAAAGGGCGGTTTCGGCCGGGTTCGCGAGGGTCCGGGCCACGTGGGTTCCTCCGTCGGCCCGCAGGAGGTAGAGGGGGGCTAGCACGCTGAACCGGCGCAGGGCGTCGGTCATGGAGGCCACGAAGGTGCGGTGAAGCCGCCAGGCCCCCGCCGCCAGGTACGCCGTGGCGATCCGGCGGGGGAAGTTCAGGGTGCCGGCCACCTGGTGCCCGAGGGCCACGAACTCGAACCGGTCACCCGCGAGCTCGGCGAGCCGGCGCTCGTGGGAGGGGTTGCGGGTGGAGAACTTCCCGGCCACCGCGAGCACCCGGATGCCCGCCCGGGCGAACTCCTCGAGGCAGTGCTGGGCTTCGGCCTCCCCCAGGGGCACGATCTCCCGGCCCCGGTGGTCGATGGCCCCGGGCACCACCCGGAACCGGTCGTCCAGGGCCAGAAGCCGCGGCGAGATGCCCGGCCCGGCCGTGATCAGGGTGCCGGTGGGCTCGAGGTCGCCTTGGGCCACGGCGTTCGTCACGAGGGTGGTGCTCAGCACCACCCGGCGGACCGATCGGGGGTTGATGCCGTCCAGAAGGGCCTCCAGGGCGTCCAGGGTGCACTCCCGCAGGTCCGCGTGGGTCGGGACCTTGACCTTGTGCACCACCCGCCCTTCCTCCACGGCCACCCCGTCGGTGTGCGTGCCCCCCACGTCGATCCCCACGAAGACGCCCCTCATCGCGACTCCCTCCTCCCCAGTTCCCGAACCAGCGAACGAAGTCCCCGGCGGGGCACCCTGGCGGCCCCCTCGGGGCAGAGTTCCTGACAACAGTAGCACCGAATGCACTGCCGCGGCGAGAACGCCGGGGGGCGCCCGGGCCGCAGGGCCTGGGCCGGGCAGCTCTCGACGCACACCCCGCAGCCCGTGCACGAGCCGGGATCGAACGTGGGAAGGGGCGCGGCCGCGGCCCGGATCAGATGGCGCAGGGGCCGGGGGAGGGGCCAGTCGCAGGGGCTTCCGGGTGCCGGCCGGAACCGCAGGGGCCGGGCGGGGTCCCCCACCACCTCGATCCGGGCCGGGTCGACCCGGCCGGTCCGGAGGCCCACGGCCACGGTGGGCACCTCGTCGGGCCGGAACCCCGAGAGCCGGGTCGCGACCCAGTCGAGGGCCGGGGCGTCGGCCGAGGCCAGGAGAAGGTTTCGGCCGACGGGCGTTCCCCGGCCGGGCCCGGGCCCCTCCATGGCCACGATGCCGTCGAGCACGGTGAGGGCCGGCCCCACGGCGTGCTCCACGTCGAGGAGGTGCTGGGCGAAGGTGTCGGCGGACTTTCCGGCCCGGAAGTGGAGCCGCACCTTGCGCCGGCCGGGCACGCAGCCGAAGAGGTTCTTCACCCCCAGGGTGAGCCCCATCATGGTGTGGGTCTTCCACTTGGCGAGGTTCCACACCCGGTCGGCCTCGAGGGCCGCGGACGCGATCGCAAGCTCCCGGTACACCCGGCCCCGGGCGGCCGCCACCGGGCCCTCGCCCAGGTCCACCACCGGCACCCCGTGGCGGCGGCAGACCTCGGCCACCCCGGAGACCTCGGCGACCCGCCGGGCCGACCCGAACCCCGGGGAATCGCCCACCACGGGCCGGGCCCCCAGGTCCCGGAGGATCCCCAGGGCCGCGTCCACCACGGCCGGGTGGGTCGTGACGGCGACATCGGGCCGCCGGGCCGCGAGCAGGTTGGGCTTGACGAGCACGGCGTCGCCCCGGGCCGCGAAGGCCTCCGGACCTCCCAGGAGGGCGAGCGCCCGCTCGAGCGCGCCGCGGGCCGATGCGTAGTCCGGGGCCGAGACCACCGCGACCCGGGTCACCGGCCTTCCCCCTCGAGCCGGACGGCCTCGGCGTAGGCCTCCTGGAGCCGGCGCGTCACGGGGCCCGGCCGACCGGACCCGATCGGCCGGCCGTCCAGGGCCAGCACGGGGGCGATCTCCACCACGGAGTTCGTGAGAAACGCCTCCTCGGCCCCGGCCAGGTGGTCGGGTTCGTAGAACCCCTCGCGCACCCCGAGGCCGAGGGCGGCGGCCCGTTCCCGCACCACCTTCGCCGCCACCCCGGGCAGGCAACCGGTGTCGGGGTGGGGGGTGTGGAGCGTTCGGTCCCGGACCCAGAAGAGGTTCGAGGTGGCGCCCTCGGCCACGTGGCCCTCGGTCGTCAGGAGGACCGGTTCGGCGCCCTCGGGCACCTGCCCGAGGGCCCAGACGCTTCCCAGGTAGGCCAGGGTCTTGTGCCCCTGGAGGGCCAACCCCCGCGCCCGGAGGGGCTGGGACACGGTGCGGGCCTCCACTCCCTCGGCCCGGCGGCGGGGCAGGTCGGGGGGCAGGGGCCGCAGGGTGGCGAGAAACGTGGGGTTCGGGGCGGGGCCCGGCCGGGGCCCGGCCGGGAGCGTGCCCCGGGTCAAGGTGAACCGCACGGCCGCGTCGGCCGCGCCGTTCGCCCGGACGAGGGCCTCGATGGCCGGGTTCGGGTCCGGCGGATCCGGAAGCCCCAGGAACCGGCTCGAGGCCCTGAGCCGGTCCCAGTGGTCCGCGAGCCGAAACGCCCGGCCGCCGTAAACGCGAAGGGTCTCGAACAGGCCGTCGGCGTAGAGGAGTCCGCGGTCGGCCCCGGAAACCACCGCCGCCGCCTCGTGCACCAGCCGGCCGTTGAGCCAGGCCCAGCGGGTCATTCCCCCTCCCACACCCGGCCGGCCCCCGTGAGGACCTTCAGGAAGCTCTGGGCCTTGGTCACGGTCTCTTCGTACTCGGCCTCCGGGTCCGAGTCGGCCACGATGCCGCCCCCCACCTGGAAGTGGATCCGGTCCCCCCGGACCACGGCCGTGCGGATCGCGATGTTGAGGTCCACCCGGCCGGAGAAGTCGATGTACCCGATCGAACCGCAGTAGACCCCCCGGGCCGTGGGCTCCAATTCGTCGATGATCTCCATGGCGCGCACCTTGGGCGCGCCGGTGATGGACCCGCCGGGGAAGGAGTTGCGGATGCAGTCCACCACGTCCCGCGACGGGTGCACCCGGCCGGCCACGGTGGACACCAGGTGGTGCACGTTGGCGTAGGACTCGATCACCAGGAACTCGGGCACGTGCACGGACCGGTAGGCGCACACCCGGCCCAGGTCGTTTCGCTCGAGGTCCACGATCATGACGTGCTCGGCCCGGTCCTTTTCGCTGGCGGCGAGCCGGCGGGCGAGGTCCCGGTCCTCCTCCGGGGTTCGGCCTCGAGGAACGGTGCCCTTGATGGGGCGGGTCTCGATGTGGTCCCCGTCGATGAGGAGGTAGCGCTCGGGGGAGTTGCTGAGCACCGCGAACCCGTCGGGAAACAGGCACGCCCCAAAGGGGGCCGGGCTCGTGGTGCGTAGGCTCCGGTAGAACCCCACCGGGTCTCCGGCGAACGGGGCGCTGAACCGCTGGGAGAGGTTGGCCTGGTAGATGTCGCCGGCCGCGATGTACTCCTTGGCGCGCAGGATCGCCCGGCAGTACCCCTCGCGGGTGAAGTTGCTCTCGAGCGCCCCGGGGTCCAGGGGTGGCGGGGCTGCGGGGGGAGGGGCGCCGGCCCGGAGCAGCTCGGCCCACCGGTCGAGGGCCTCCGCCCGGTCTCCCGGGGCCCCCGAGAGGGCCAGGTGGGCCTCCCCCGTGACCGGGTCGAAGGCGGCCACGGCGTCGTACCACCCGAAAAACAGATCGGGCATCCCGAGGTCGTCCCGGGTGGTGGGCCGGATCGCCTCGATCTGGGTGAAGAGGTCGTAGGCCAGGTACCCGATGGCCCCGCCGGGTGCCAGGGGGAAGGGCCCGGCCGGCCGCCGGAACTCCCGGAGCAGGGCCCGGAGGAGCTCGAAGGGGTTCCCGCGCCAGGACTCGGTGCGGCCCTGCCGGAGCCAGTGAAGCTCTGCGGACCGGCCCTTCCCGTGGACCACCAGGAAAGGATCCGTCGCCACGAACGACCGCCGGCCCAGGGGGCCGGGGAGGCCGCTGTCGAGAAACGCCGGGTAGGGCCCCCGCGCCACGGCGTAGAAGGCCCGGTCGGCGGGGCAGGGCAGGGGAAGCGGTACGAGTTGGATGTCCATGGGAAGTCGCGGACCCGGTGCGTCAGGGGGAACGGGAGGCCAGGTTCACCCGGTCGAGAAGCCGGGGCCAGCGCAGGCGGTCGTGGTCGCAGGGCCGGCTGGGCTCGGTGCCCCGCGCGAAGGCGGCCAGGGCCTTGTCCCGGCAGTCCGGGCCGGCCCGAAGGCCGGTTCGCACATCGATCTCCACGAACGACACGCCCGGGGGCACGGGCCACGGGGGCGGGGTTTCGGCGCCGGCCGAGGCCCCCATCACGGCGGTCCACACGGGCAGGGCCGCCCGGGCCCCGGTCTCCCCCCGGCCCAGGGGGGTGTTGTCGTCGCACCCCACCCACACGGCCGCGGCGAGCCGGCTCGAAAACCCGATGAACCAGGCATCCCGCTGGTCGTCGGTGGTGCCGGTCTTCCCGGCCACCGGAAACGGGAGCCCCCGCGCCGCCCGGCCGGTGCCGTCCTGGACGACGGCCCGGAGCATGTCGGTCATGCAGTAGGCGACGACCGGATCGAGCACCCGGCGGGCCGGGGCGGGCGCCGGCCAGAGGTTCCGGCCGTCGGGGCCGTGCACGGCCTGGATCCACCGGGGCTCGGGGAGAACGCCCCCGGTGGCCGCGGCCGCGTAGGCCCGGGCGAGTTCCAGGGGGGAGGCGGCCCCGACCCCTAGGGCCTCGGCGAGTCCCTGGCCGAAGGGCCCCTTGAGCCCGAGCCGCCGGGCCAGGTCCTCCACCGGTTGCCGGCCGATCCGGTCGAGAAGCCGCACGGCCGGGAGGTTTCGGCTCCGGGCCAGGGCGAGCCGTAGGGTCATCTCCCCCTCGAACCGGCCGTCGTAGTTCATGGGCCGCCAGGGTTTGCGCGGATGGGAGCCCGGGAACTCCCCGGGGGCGTCGAGAAGGGTGTCGGCCTGGGTGAACCCCCGCTCCAGGGCCGCCAGATACACGAAGAACTTAAACGCCGACCCGGGCTGGCGCCGGGCCTGCACGGCCCGGTCGAAGGGGCTCTCGTCCCACGACCGGCCGCCCACGTGGGCCCGGACGGCGCCGGTGCGAAGGTCGAGCACCACCACCGCGCCCTGGGCCGGGGTTTTCCGCCCGGGGTGCCGGGCGTCCACGGCCCGAAGCCCCTCGGCCAGGGCCGCCTCGGCGGCCTCCTGGAGGGACGGGTCGAGGGTGGTGTACACCCGCAGGCCCCCCTGGTACACGGGATCGAGCCCCAGGGTCTCCACGAGCTCGCGCCGGACCCGCTCCACGAAATAGGGGGCCCGCACGGGGCGCTGGGGCGGCCGGGAGGGAAGGGGCGCCTCGGCCGCCCGGGCCGCCTCCTCCGGGTCGGCCCAGCCCAGGTCGGCCATGCGCCGGAGCACCAGGTTTCGCCGGGCGCGGGCCTTCTCCGGGTTCCGGAAGGGGTCGTAGCGGGCCGGGGCCTTGGGGAGGGCCGCCAGGAGCGCCGCGTCGGCCAGGGTGAGCTCCGACGGGGTCTTGCCGAAATAGGCCCGGGCGGCCGCGCCCACGCCGTAGGCGCCGTTCCCCAGGTAGATCTGGTTCAGGTAGAACTCCAGGATCTCCCGCTTCGTGTACCGTCGCTCGATCTCAAGCGCCAGCAGGGCCTCCCGGAGCTTGCGCCGGAGGGTGCGCTCGGGGGTCAGAAAAAGCACCTTGGCGAGCTGCTGGGTGATGGTGGAGCCGCCCTCCACCACCCGGCCCTCCAGGACGTCCACGGCCAGGGCCTTGAGGATCCGGCCCACATTGAGCCCGAAATGCTCGAAGAACCGGTGGTCCTCGATGGCCAGAAAGGCCCGGACCGCGTGGGGGGGGAGGTCGTCGAGGGTCACCGGGATCCGGGTCTCCACGCTGAACTCCGCCAGGAGCGACCCGTCGGCCGCGTACACCCGGGTGGCCGCGGGCGGCCGAAACGCCTCGAGCCGGGACACCTGGGGGAGTCCCTGGGCCAGCACCACGAGGGCGGCGGCGGCGAAGCCGAGGGCCGCGGCCGCCGGAACCGCCAGCACGGCGAGGATCCGCCTCACTGCTCGGTCTCCGCCTTTCGGGCGCGGTCGCGGGCCTCGTAGGCCTCGATGATCTCCTGGACCAGGGGGTGGCGCACCACGTCGTCCCGGGTGAACCGGCAGAACCGGATGCCCGGGATCCCGCTCAGGAGCGTCTCGGCCTCCACCAGGCCCGATACCGTTCCCGGCGGAAGGTCCACCTGGGTCACGTCGCCGGTGATCACGGCCTTGCTGTCGAACCCGAGGCGGGTGAGGAACATCCGCATCTGCTCCGAGGTGGTGTTCTGGGCCTCGTCCAGGATGACGAAGGAGTCGTTCAGGGTGCGGCCCCGCATGAACGCCAGGGGGGCCACCTCGATCACACCCCGTTCGATGAGCTGGGCGGCCCGGTCGAAATCCATCATGTCGTGCAGGGCGTCGTAGAGGGGCCGAAGGTACGGGTTCACCTTCTCGTAGAGGGTGCCGGGCAAAAACCCCAGCCGCTCCCCGGCCTCCACCGCCGGGCGGGTGAGGATGATCCGCTTCACCAGGCGCTTGGCGTGGGCCGAGATGGCCATGGCCATGGCGAGGTACGTCTTGCCGGTGCCGGCCGGCCCGATGCCGAACACGATGTCGTGGGACCGGATGGCCTCGATGTACTCCTTCTGGGCCAGGCTCTTGGGGCTGATGACCCGGCGGTCGGCCGCGATGTAGACGGCGTCGAGGAAGATGTCCTTCAGCCGGGCCCGGCGGTTCGCCCGAAGCACCCGCACGGCGTGATCGATGTCGGCCCGGTAGAGGGGGTACCCCTCCTTCACGAGCTCGTAGAGTTGCTCGAGCACGGCGGCCGCCAGCGCCGCCGCGTCCGGCTCCCCCCGGACGAGGATCACGTTGCCCCGGCACGACACCGTCACGTCCCGGATCACGTGGGCGAGCTCCTTGAGATGGGCCTCCCGTTCGCCCACCAGGGCCGCCAGGTGGCGGGGGTCGTCGAGCTCCACTCGTTCGACCGCCTCGGTCATGGGCCTCCTCCCGCCGGCGTCCCGATCACCTGCACCTCCACGCGCCGGGTCCGGGGGCGGTTGTCGAAATCGCACAGGACGAACTGCTGCCAGGTGCCCCGCACCACCCGGCCGCCCCGCACCAAAAACGAGAGGTCCGGCCCCAGGAGGGCGGCGCGCACGTGGGCGTACCCGTTCCCGTCCCCCCAGGCCCGGTCGTGGTGGTAGGGGACGCCCGCGGGGGCGAGCCGCTCCAGGAGTTCGGCCAGGTCCCGGACCACCCCGGGCTCGAACTCGATCGTGGTGAGCCCGGCCGTGGAGCCGGGAACAAAGCAGGTCCCGAGGCCGTCGGCCACCCCCCAGGAGCCCACGAGGCGCTCCAGGTCGGGGGTGAGGTCCAGGGTGTGCCCGGTGCCCCGGGTCTCGACGGTGAGCGTACCGTTCCAGACGCGCATGACCCCCCGTCCTCAGGAGAGGGTGAAGAGGTCCTCGGCCGCCCGCACCCGGTCGTGGAGCTCGGCCAGGACCTCCTCGGCGTCCCGGGGCGTAGTGATGCGGGCGAGCGCGAGGCTCGGCTCGTCGAGCGGATAGGCGAGCCCGTCGGCCCCCAGGCCCTGGCCCAGGGCCATGGTGAAGGCGTCGGCCAAGTGGGAGAGCTGGGCGAGCGCCGGGTCCACCGTGGCCCGGGCCGGGTCGTGGTGGCAGCGCACCGATTCCACCAGGGCCTCCGGGAACCCCCAGCGCTCCAGGAGCCGGGCGCCCACCTCGGGGTGCGGTAGCCCCACCACCCGGGCCTCGGCCTCCTGCCAGCCCATCCCCTCGTCGTCCACGAGTCTTCGGATCTCGGCGACCGCCGGCGCCACGAACTCGGCGAGAACGATCTTCCCGATGTCCTGGAGGAGTCCGGCGGTGTAGGCCGTGCCCGGGGAAGGGTACCGGGCCCGCTCGGCCAGGAGCTCGGCCGCAAGCGCCGCCGTGACCGAGCTGCGCCAAAGCTCGCCGGCGGCCAGGGCGTACCCGTCCTGGGCCGGGGTGAGGTAGCGGCTCGCGAGCACCGTGAGCGCAATCTGCACGATCTTCCGGAGTCCCAAGAGGCTCGTGGCCTGCCGGACCGAGGTCACCCGGGTCCGGAGCCCGTAGATCGGGGCGTTGCAGGCCCGGAGCACGTTGGCCGTCATGGCCGGGTCCCGCTCGATCCACTCGGCCACCCGGGCCAGGTCCACATCGGGGTCCTGGGCGGCGTTCAGAAGGCGCACCGCCACGGCCGGCATGGGCGGGAGGGTGTCGAGCCGGCTCAGGATGGTCTCGATCGTCACAGCACTTCCTCCCCCACGCCGAGCAGCCGCACCTTCACCCTCCCGTCCGAAAGCCACAGTTCCATGGACCGGCCCACGGTGCCCCCCAGGCTCGTTCCGAGCACGGGAATCCGTTCGAGGCGGCACAGGCCGAGCAGGGCCTCGGCGTTTCGGCGTCCGATGTCGAAGATCGCGGTCTGCCCGAGCATGTTGGCTCCACCGGCGAGCTTGGCCACGAGGTCCTGGCGGCGGCCCCCCGCGGCCTCCACCGCCCGCAGGAGCTCGTAGAACCCGCTGTCGGCGTACATGAACGGGTTGAACTCCCGGGCCGAGGACCGGAACCGGGAGTCGGGCAGCATGACGTGCAGAAGCCCCCCCACCCGCCGAACGCGGTCGTAGAGGGCGAGCCCCACGCAGGACCCGAGGGCGTAAGTGACCACCGAGTCCGTCGGGTCCGCGCTGACCTTGGCGTCCGATATGCCCACCACGAGCGTTTCCGCCATGGAGCCTCCCTGGGGTGAAGGGGGAGAATACCAGACGGCCGCCGAAAAGCGAAAGACGCGCGGGCCGCGG
>NZ_BAAHFQ010000088.1:0-13538 GCF_054681715.1 Deferrisoma sp. | reverse complement strand
TCGGGACCAGAAACGGCCCCCCAGGGGATCTCCCCGGGGGGCCGTTTCGTTGCGCGATCCCCGCTTCGCCGTCCTACCCCAGGTAATCCCGGATCAGGATCTCGGCGATCTGCACGGCGTTTAGGGCCGCGCCCTTCCGGATGTTGTCGGCCACCACCCAGAGGTTCAGCCCGTTCTCGATGCTCTCGTCCTCCCGGATCCGGCCCACGTACACCGGGTCCTTGCCGGCCGCGTCGATGGGCATGGGGTACCGGTTGGCCTTGGGGTCGTCCACCACCACCACGCCGGGCGCCGCCTCCAAGAGCGCCCGGGCCTCGTCGGCCGTGATCTTCTGCTCGAACTCCACATTCACCGCCTCGGAGTGGCCGTAGAACACCGGCACTCGCACCGTGGTGGCCGTGACCCGCACCGAGTCGTCCTCGAAGATCTTCTTGGTCTCGTTGACCATTTTCATCTCTTCCTTGGTGTAGCCGTTCTCCAGGAAGACGTCGATGTGGGGCAGGCAGTTGAACGCGATCTGGTGCGGGTAGACGCCCCGGGTGGGCTCCCGGAAGTTCAGCAGTTCCCGGCTCTGGCGCTCCAGCTCCTCGATGGCCCGCTTGCCGGTGCCCGACACAGCCTGGTAGGTGCTCACCACGATCCGCCGGATGCGAGCCCGGTCGTGGAGGGGCTTGAGGGCCACCACCATCTGGATGG
Source organism: Deferrisoma sp. (assembly GCF_054681715.1). Classification (NCBI taxonomy): domain Bacteria; kingdom Pseudomonadati; phylum Thermodesulfobacteriota; class Deferrisomatia; order Deferrisomatales; family Deferrisomataceae; genus Deferrisoma; species Deferrisoma sp. The sequence continues at coordinate 12,842 of NZ_BAAHFQ010000088.1, read as the reverse complement.
TGGAGCAGTTGGGGTTCGCGATGATGCCCCGCTTCGTGTACCCGGCGATGGCGTGGGGGTTCACCTCGGGCACCACCAGCGGCACGTCGGGCTCCATGCGGAAGTGGCTCGTGTTGTCCACCGCCACGGCGCCCGCTGCGGCCGCCGCCGGGGCGAACCGGGCGCTCACCGAGCCCCCGGCCGAAAAGAGCGCGATGTCGATTCCCTCGAAGCTCCCCTCGGTGAGCTCGGCCACCCGCACGGCCTCGCCCCTAAACCGCACCTCGGTCCCGGCGCTCCGGGCCGAGGCCAGGGGCCGCAGTTCGGCCACCGGGAACCCCCGCTCCTCCAGCACCCGGATCATCTCGGTTCCCACGGCCCCCGTGGCCCCGACCACCGCAACGTTGTACTCGCGCTTCATCGCTGTTCCTCTCCCTTTCCGGTCCGCCGCCTTCCTATTGCGAGATCCTCGCCCCCTCTCAACTCCGAAAGAAGCCTCTTATACGCCGGGCGGGGGGCCCGGATCCAGGCCTCCCGGGCCTCTCGCCGGGCCTCGGTCACCCGCCCCACGGCCGCGAGCGCCAGGGCCAGGTTGTACCGGGCCCACGGGGCCTCGGGCGCAAGGCGCACGCACTCTTCCCAGGTCTCCACGGCCTCCTTCCAGCGGCCCTGGCTCGCGTGGAGAATACCCAACTCGTTGGCGTGCACCAGCGCCCGACTCACCCCGAGCCCCACCACCTCGAAGGCCACCTCCCGGCGCTCGTGGTCGGGCACCAGCGCCCCCAGCACCCGCCGGTTAAGCTGGCCGAACAGGCGCTGGAGGAGCCGCCCCTGGGCGGCCCGGATCAGGCCGGCGGGCACGTCGCCCCGGTAGCAGAACGACGGCACCTCGGTGGTGAGCGCCCGGGGCAGGGTGGCCACCACCTCCCCCCGCCGGAGGTCCCACACCCGGTACTCGGCCCCTACGGTGCCGAGATCGGTGCGGCAAAACAGCGGCACGGGGCGGTACTCCACCCGCTCCCGGTAGGCGATCTTCCCCTCCTCGGTCTGTTCGAACCGGAACTCGCCAGTGGGCGTGGGGGTCCAGGTGAACTTCGCCTCCTCGAACCCCTCCACCCGGAACTCGACCACCCGCCCCCCAACCACGGCGTCGACCCCGGTGCGGGCGTGGACCCATCGGAGGGCGTTGGGCGACTCGTCCCACCGCACGGCCAACCCGGCACGCATCAGCCGCTCCTGCATATCGTCGGGGCCGACCACGTGGAACGCGCCGGTTCCGGCCAACTGTCGGGCCAGGTCCCGGGCGAGCGCCTCGCCTTCGGGGCCCTCGAACGGGAGCACCCCGAGGATCTCGGCCCGGCGATCGTAGAGGTTCACCTCAGGGGGCCGCACCACCCGGACCGTGATCCGGCGCAGGGGAGGGTCCCCGAGATCCCGCACCGGTCCGGTCGCGGCGCACCCCGAGGCCACGAGCGCCGCCGCAAGCCACCACCGCCGAAGCCCCCGTCCAGCCCACACCGGCGTCTTGCGCCCCTCAGCCTTCCTCACCCAGAATCCGCCCCACCACGAGATCGCCCACCTCAGAGGTGGAGTACCCCATCTGCCCGGCCGACAGGCTCTTGAGCTTCGTGGCCGTGACCCACTGCACCGCGTCTTCGATGGCCCGGGCCGCCTCGGCCTCGCCCAGGGTGTCGAGCATCATGGCGGCGGCGCAGATGGCGGCCAGGGGGTTGATCACGTTTTTTCCGGTGTACTTCGGGGCCGACCCGCCGATCGGCTCGAACATGCTCACGCCCTCCGGGTTGATGTTGCCGCCCGCCGCGATGCCCATGCCGCCCTGGATCATGGCGCCCAGGTCCGTGATGATGTCGCCGAACATATTGTCGGTGACGATCACGTCGAACCACTCGGGGTTTTTCACCATCCACATGCAGGCCGCGTCCACGTGGGCGTAGTCGCGCTCGATGTCGGGGTACTCGGCCCCCACCTCGTTGAAGGCGCGCTCCCACAGGTCGAAGGCGTAGGTGAGCACATTGGTCTTCCCGACCAGGGTCACCTTCTTTCGTTTGTTGCGGCGCCGACAGTACTCGAAGGCGAACCGGATGCACCGCTCCACCCCCTTTCGGGTGTTGATGGACTCCTGGATCGCCACCTCGTCCGGCGTACCCTTGCGCAGGAACCCGCCAGCGCCCACGTAGAGCCCCTCGGTGTTCTCCCGAACCACCACGAAGTCGATGTCGTCGGGCCCCTTGTCTTTGATGGGGGTATAGACACCCGGGTAGAGTTTCACGGGCCGGAGGTTCACGTATTGATCTAAAGAGAAGCGCAGCTTGAGCAGGATCCCCTGTTCCAGGATGCCCGGTTTCACGTCGGGGTGCCCAATGGCGCCGAGCAGGATCGCGTCGGCGCCCCGGAGCTCCTCGATCGCCCCGTCGGGCAGGGTTTCGCCGGTCTGGAGGTAGTGGTCGCCACCGAACGGGAAGGTGGTCGTCGCATATCGGAACCCGAACCGTTTCGACGCCGCCTCGAGCGCCCGGAGCGCCTGCTCCACCACCTCGGGTCCGGTGCCGTCGCCGGGAATGACCGCAATGCGATAGTCTTTCGCCGCCATGTCGCCTCCGTCGTTTCGATCGTCAGGGGGGTGGAAAGGCGGTAGAAATACACGCCCTCCGAGAGACGAGTCAAACGTAAATCTTCTTTGGGGAGGCGAAACGCAGGACCCCATGTCCTGCCCGGCGACTCTATCCGGAGGCGGGGCGACCGTGTCTGAGTGTAAACCCGCTTCGTCTGTTTTTCGAGCCCCCAAAACGTCGACGTCTTGCCTTTACATCACGCGGTTCGTTTGGCTAAAATGCCGTTCGTCCAGTTTCCCGCGGGGGGACACCGCGGAGAAGAGGCCGTGTCGGTTGCCCATCGCATCCTGTACGTGGAAGACAACCCGGCCAACTACCGGCTCGTGGAGCGCATGCTCCGCGACCAGGGATACGAGGTGCTCCACGCCCGCGACGGGTTCGAAGGCGTGCGGAAAGCGATCGAGGAACGGGACCGCCTGGATCTCATTCTCCTCGACATCAACCTCCCCGGGATGGACGGGTACGAGACGGCCACCAAACTCAAGGCGATCCCCGGGCTTGACCAGATTCCTGTAGTGGCCGTGACCGTCAACTCGATGGCCCAGGACCGCAAGCGCTCGCTGGCTGCCGGGTGTGACGGCTACATCCCCAAACCCATCGCCCCCGACACGTTCCCCTCCCAGATCCGCTCCTATCTGCGGGGCAAACGCGACCGGATCCAGCCGGCGGACGAACGGGTCTACCTGCGGGAGCACGCCCGCCGCCTGGTGGAGCGCCTGGAGTCGAGCCTGACGGAACTCCAGGTGACCCACGAGCGCTTACGCCACGGGGATAAACTCGCCACCATCGGCGAGATGGCGGCCGGGTTCGCCCACGAGATCAACAACCCCCTGGCGTCCATCGCGGCGGCGACGGAGATCCTGCTGCAGAAACTCGGCGAGACCGGCCCCGCCCGGCGGCATCTCGAGGTGATCTCGCGCAACGTCTCCCGGCTCCAGCGGCTCGCCTCGAGCCTGACCTCGTTCGCCCGACCCTCGGAGGCCGAACGGGCGATCCTGCCGGTGGGACAGGCCGTGGAGGACGCGCTGGTCGTGACCCAGTACGAGATCCGGAAGGCCGGCATCGACCTCCAGGTCGAGGTCGAGCCGGGGCTTCCGGCCCTGTGGGCGAGCCCCGATCACATCCAGCACGCGCTGGTGAACCTGATCCGGAACGCGGCCCAGGCCGTGAGGGAGAAGCGGGAGGCCCAGTCGGAGGCCGAGGCCCAGGTGCTCGTGAAGGCCACGATGGAACACGAGCACATCGTGCTCTCGGTGACCGATACGGGAACGGGGATCGCGCCGGAGTACCAGGACCGGCTGTTCACGCCGTTCTTCACCACCAAACCCAAGGGCCGGGGCACGGGGCTCGGGCTCTACATCGTCAAGCAGATCGTCGACGACCTGGGCGGCCGGATCGAGGTGCGAACCCTTCCGGGCCACGGGTCCACGTTTCGGCTTCATCTTCCGCCGGCACGCCAGGGCGGCGGCCGGGCTCCCAAGGGCACCCCTTGATCAGCGCGCCCCGCCCCGCCCGGCCTCTCCCCACCACCCTTCCCACCCTGCCGGCCGTGGCGGCGCGGATCGTCGCCCTGTTCGCGTCTCCCGAGTTTGAGATCGCCGAGGTGGTCCGCACGCTGGAGCACGACCCGCCCGTGTCGGCCCGGGTGCTGCGGCTCGCCAACTCGGCCTACTACGGGTTTCCCGGCCGGGTGGACCGGCTGGACCGGGCCGTGGTGCTCCTGGGGGCCGCCACGGTCCAGGCCCTGGCCCTTGCCACGGCCGTGATGGACCTCTGGAAAGACGCCCCGCCCGCTTCCGTGCGCGCCCTCTGGGTCCACAGCTACCTCGCGGCCGAGGGCTGCCGGTTCCTGGGCCGTCGGCATCCCGTGGCCGGGTTCGAGCCCGACGCCCTGTTCGTCGCCGGACTCGTCCACGACCTCGGGAAGTTCTGGTTTCTGTCCGAAGCGGCCGAGGACTACGCCTCGGAGCTCGCCGAACGCTCGGGACCGGAACTTCGGGCCGCCGAGGAGGATCGGTTCGGCGAGGACCACGCCTGCGCCGGCCGCACGCTCCTCGAGGAGTGGAACTTTCCCGCCGGCATCGCGGCCCTGGCCGGGTTCCACCACGGCCCGGCGCTTCGGGCCGAACTCCGGCCGGCCCAGTCGGTCGTGGCCGCGGCCAACCGGGCGGCCGGAGGATCGCCCGAGCCCTCCGACCTGCCCCCGGCCCTGGAGGAAGACCTGTCGCGCCACCTGGACGCGCGGCGGGGGGCGGCCGAGGCCTTCGTGGAGGCCCTCGTTTGACCCCACCGGGAGATCCCCCGATGCCCGACACCGTTCCGACCACGGAGCACAAGCAGGAGCTTTTCGCCCAGGCGCTTCGCTCGGCCACCCGCGAACTCGAGGCCCGCACCGAGGAACTCGGGGTCCTCCGGGATTTGGGAGCCCTGTTCGAGCGCTCGGCCGACCTGGAGCGTCTGATTTCCTACGCCCTGGGAAAGGTGTTTCGGCTTTCCCGGGCCCGAAACGCCTCGGTGCTCCTCGCGCGGGAGGCCGAAGGGGAGCTCGTGCTCGCCGTGGCGGCCTCCCGGGACGACCGGGCGCCCGCCTACTACGGCCCCGACGGCCACCCCCGGCGGATGTTCTCCCTCGGGGAGGGGGTCGCGGGCTGGTCCGCCGCGGCCGGAGAGCCGGCGCTCCTGGAGCGGGCGGCCGAAGACCCCCGGTTCGTGCCCGTGCCGGGGGGCGTGGCCGTGGGGTCGCTTGCCACGTTCCCCCTCATGGCCCAGGGCCGGTGCGTGGGGGTCCTGAACCTGAGCCACCCCGAGCCCGGGGGTCTCGATCTTCACAACGCCCGGTTCTGGGCCATCTTGGCGAGTCACCTGGCCGTGGCCGTCTCTCACGCCCTCCTGTTCGAGGAGGTCCGCCGGGCCAACCGCCGGCTCGAGGCCCAGGTGCGCGAGCGTACCCGGCGGCTCGAACGGGCCAATCGGGAGCTCGCCCAGGCCCGGGCCGCGCTGGAGGCCCAGAACCGCTCGCTCCAGGATCGGGTGGCGGCCCGCACCCGGGAACTCGAGGCCGCGCTGGAGGAACTCCAGGTCCAGAACGTGAGGCTCGAGGAGGCGAACCGGGTCAAGGACGAGTTCCTCAATAACATCAACCACGAGCTCAAAACGCCGCTCAACGCCATCATCGGGTACGCCGGGCTGCTCCTGCAGGAGCTCGGGCCGGGGCTCGACCCCGAGCACCGCACCGACCTCGAGCTCATCGCGGCCAACGGAAAGCACCTCCAGTCCATCCTCGAGAACATCTTCTGCCTCATGGACATCGAGGCCGGCACCCTGGAGCTCGACCGCCACGCCCTCGACCTGAACGAGCTCGTCTCGGCGGCGGTGCGCTCGGTGCGGCCGAGGGCCGCTGAGAAGGGTCTCGAGCTCGCCTTCGAGCCCATGGACGTCCCCCCGGTGCCGGCCGACGGGACACTGATCTTGCGGGTGCTCTACAACCTGCTGGACAACGCCGTGAAGTTCAGCGATCGGGGCACGATCCGGGTGCGGACCCGCACGGCCCGCCTCGACCCGCAAGACCCTTCCGCGCCCGAACCCCCGGCCGTGGGCGGCGTGACGGCGGCCGTGGTCGAGGTGGAGGACCAGGGCCGGGGCATCCGGCCCGAGGACGTGGACCGGGTGTTCCAGAAGTTTCACCAGGCCGAGCCCCCCACCCGGAAAACCGAGGCGGGCTCAGGCCTGGGGCTCACCATCGCGAAGAACCTCGTGGAGCTCCACGGCGGCCGCATCTGGGTCCGGAGCGAACCCGGAGTGGGGAGCACCTTCTCGTTCTACCTGCCGCTGGAGGCGAACTAGCGCGTGCGGACGCGAGGACGTTGGGACGCGCGGACGCTCCCCCCGAAAGCTCCGGACCCGGCGCCTCCCAGCCTCCCAGCCGCCTAGCCGCCTAGCCGTCCGGCCGTCCCCACGTCCCACCGGAATTGACTTCGGGCCTGGGCACCCCGTAACCTACCGGCCTCGTGCCAATCCCCACAAAGTCCGCCGGGCGACGCGCCCACCGGCCAGGAGGAGGGCCCCGTGAACCGTTGGGACCGTAGGTCGTTTCTGAAACTCGGCGCCGCCGGAGCGGCCGGCGCCGCCCTCCCCGCGTTCGGGGGTGCCCGGCCCGGGGGCCCCGCATCCCACCGGAGCCTGCGCAAGTACCGCCACCCGCTCCCGACCCTTTGCGGCATGTGCCCCGCCCGGTGTGCCGTGCTCGCCTTTCGCGACGGCGACCGGGTGGTCCAGATTCAGGGCAACCCCGGCTCCCCCACCAACGAGGGCGGAATTTGCGCCCGGGCCTACGCCGAGATCGAGCGGCTCTACGACCCCGGCCGGGTGCTTCGGCCGCTCCGGCGGGCCGGCCCCCGCGGGTCCGGCCGGTGGGAGCCGATCTCCTGGGCCGAGGCCCTGGACCAGATCGCCGCGGCGCTCGGTGGCCGGGCCGTCCTCCACCTCTCCATGGACCGGTTCCTGGCGGGCGACCTCCAGGACCGGATCGGGTGGGAGCGGGTACTCCTCGACCGCCGACTCCCGGGCCGTCCCGGCCCCGGGTCCGACGCCGACCTCTACGGAGCGCCGGTGGCCGACCCCGATCTGCGGCGGGCCGAAACCGTGTATCTCTTCGGGGCGTCGATCCTGGACGGCCGGTTCCAGGTGCCCCTGGCGCGGGGCCTCGTGGAGGCCCGGGCCCGGGGGGCCCGGGCGGTGCTGTTTGGCGAGGCCGTGGGGGCCACGGGCTCCGTGTGCGAGTGGGTTCCGGTGCCCCCGGGCGCGGCCGTCTGGGCGGCCCTGGGCATGGCCCGCATCCTCTGGGACGAGGGCGAGGTGGACGCCGAGTTCCTGCGCGCTCGGACCCCCGAGTTCCCCGACGCCCTGGCCGAGGCCCTGGGGCCCTACGACGCCGGAACCGTGGCCGAGCGGACCGGCATCGGCCCGGAGCGGCTCCGGCGCCTGGCCCTGACCTTCGCCGGGCGCCGGCCGTCGGTGGCCGTGGCCGCGCCCGGCACACCCGAGGCCGCGGCCGCCGCCCTCCTCAATCACATGGTGGGGACCGTTAACCGGGCCGGCGGCATCCAGACCGCGCGGGGGCCGTACTTCACGACCCCGGCGCGGGCCGAGACCACGCCGGCCGCTTGGTGGGAGGGGTTCCTGTCCGGCGGCGAGGCGCTGGACCTCTACCTCGCGGCCGAGGCCAACCCTGCCTACGACGGTCCCCGGCCCGACGCCGTGGCCCGGACCCTGGCGGACTCGGAACGGGTGGGGCTCGTGGTGGCCCTCGATACCCATCTGACCGAGACGGCCCGGCTCGCAGACCTCGTGCTCCCCCTGGCCACGGCCTACGAGTGCTGGGACCTGGTGGAGGGAGCGCTGCCCGACGGCCGGCCCTACCTCGCCCTCCAGCAACCGGCCACCCGGCCCGACTCCGAGCCCGACAAGCTCCGGGATCCGTCCGCGGAGCACCTCTCGCTCTTCGAGCCCTGGCCGCGGCCGCTGGGGCAGGCCCGGGGCATCCCCGACGTGCTCCTGGCCCTGGCCCGGCGGCGGCCGGGCCCCGAGCTGCCCGCCACGGTGCGGGACGTGCTCGACGACCTCCTCCGGAAGTCCTGGGGCCCGGGGAGCCTTCAGGCCCTGGCCCGCCGGGGGGTGTGGGTGGCCGAGGAGCCCAAGGCCCCGAATCCCCTCGAGCCCGCCCGTCTCGTCCGCCGCCTGACCCCGCCCGAGGTCCCGGCCGAGGGATTCCTGGCCCGGGTCGAAGCCCCGGCGGTGCTCCCCCGTACCTACGCCGGTACCCGGCGGGGCCGGGAGATCGCCCCCCACGCCGAGGCCTGGGTGCCGGCCGGGTCCGGCGTGCCCGACGGGGCCGAGGTGGTTGTCCGGTCCGAAGCCGGAGAGGCCCGGTTCCCGGCCCGGGTCGTCCAGGGCCTCCACCCCCGGGCCGCCGTGCTGCCCGACGGCTACGGCCACGTCGGGCCGGTGGACGAGGGCGCCTGGTGGCGGGAGGCCGGCCCCGGCGCCTCGGCCCGGCGGGTGGTTCCGGCCGACGGCCGGCCCCACCCCGTGGAGATCGAGCCGGCGGAGGGGTGAGACTGGATGACCGCTAGGACGCTGGGAGGCTAGGACGCTAGGACGCGAAAATCTTTTGTGATTCCAGCGTTGGCATCCGTCCCGCCCGATGGAAGCGGCGCCCATTCCAGGGGTCAGAATTCAGAGGACAGGGGTCAGAACCTCCCTGTCCTCTGTCCTCTGATCCCTGACACCCTGACACCCGGCCCGGGGGGCGCTCCCGCGCCGGGACCTGACCCGGTTCTCCCCTCGCGGGGGTGAACTTCCCCCGGCCCCGCCTCAGAACAGGGTGAGCTGCCGGGGCGGGCGGGGTCCCCCGGCCACCGAGATCCGCTCCACGCACGCGACGCCTCGCAGGAACGGGCTCTCCCCGGGCCGACGCCGCTCCCCGTAGAGCCGGCGCTCCCGGGCCCGGGTGAGCACCAGCACCTCCCTGGCCCGGGTCATGCCCACGTAGAGGAGCCTTCGCTCCTCCTCTCGGTCGCCCTCCCGGCCGGGCGCACGGTAGGGCAGGAGCCCGTCCTCGCACCCGGCGACGAACACCACCGGGAACTCGAGCCCCTTGGCGGCGTGGAGGGTGAGCACCGCGATCCGGTCCCCTGGCCGGTACGCGTCGCCCGCCTCGGCCATGGCCGCCCGGTCGAGGAGATCCCCCACGGTGTGGCAGCCGGCGGCCGCCGCGAGCCACGCCGCCGCTTCCGCCGCCTCGGGGTCCAGCCCTTCGGCCTCCAGCGCCGCACGGGCGGCGTCCAGGGCCGGGGCCCCCGGATCGGCCCGCCGCAGCCGGTCGCGCACCCGCCGCCAGCCCGGCCCCACCGGCTCGCCGGCCTGCACCGGGAACCCCTGCCGCTCCAGGGCCTCGGCGATGACGGCCGCCTGGGCACGGGTGCGCACGAGCACGGCCACGTCCCCGAACCCGTAGGCCGCCGCCGACTGGAGCGCGCCCCACCGGGCCCGGTGGGAGGTCCCGCCCAGGAGCCCCTCGATCTCCCGGGCGATCCACGCGGCCTCGTCCCGGTCGGTCGCCAGGTCCACGAGCCGCACGTCAGGGCCTGGCGGGGCGTTGGAAACGAGACCGTCCCGGCCCAGGGCGGCCCCGGCGGCCCGGATAATCTCGGGCGAGCACCGGTAGGTGCGCCGGAGCCGCACCGTGCGAAGCCCCGGCTCCTCGGCGGCGAGCCGGTCGAACAGCCCCGGGTCCGCCCCCCGGAACCCGTAGATCGACTGGTCCGGGTCCCCGATCACGGTGAGGTCGCCGCCGGGCGGAACCAGCAGGCGAAGAAACCGGTACTGGACCGGGTCGAGATCCTGGAACTCGTCCACCGCCACCCAGCCGACCCGCGCCCGCCACGTCTCCCGTAGGGCCCCGTCGGCCTCCAGCACCCCGGCCGCCCGCAGGACCAGCTGGTCCAGGTCCAGGGCGCCCCGCCGGGCCAGCGCCGCCTCGTAGGCCCGGGCCATCTCGGCCAGGCCGGCGTCCAGGGGCACACCGCTGCGTCGGGCCCGGCTCAGGGCCTCGGCCGCCGCGGCGGCCTCCCGCCGGCCCAGGCCCGTGGCCTCCTGGAACACGGCCAGGGCCTCGTCCCGGCCGAGGAGGCGAAAATCCTCAGGAAGCCCGCTAGCCTTCGGCGCTTCTCTTAAGATCTCAAGGGCCAGTTTGTGTAATGTGGAGACCCGGACCCTGATCCCGCAGAGCGCCGCCCCCAGACGCCCGGCGAGCTCGTCGGCCGCCCGGTTCGTGAAGGTCACGGCGATCCCCCGGGCCGGGTCCACCTCGCCCCGGGCCACCCGCCGGGCGATCCGCTCCACCAGGGTCCGGGTCTTCCCCGTGCCCGGCCCGGCCACGATCCGAAGCGGCCCGGCCGGCGCGGCGACGGCGGCCTCCTGGTCCGGGTCGAGGTCGCCGCCGGCCCGGTCCGCCGACCGGGGGACGAACACCTCGGGCGGCCGCGGGGCGGCGGGCGGAACCGGCCCCCCCCGCCGTGGCTCGTCGGCCGTCGCGGGGGCGAACAAGACGCCCTGCCGCGCGATCTCCCGGCGCTCCTCGGGCGAGAAGATCCGCACCACTCCGAACGCCCCGTCGTAGCCCCCCTCCACGTGCACCCGGCCCTCGCGCACCCGCCCCACGGCCTCGGCCACCACCGGGCCGGCCGCCCGGGCCACGTCCCCGGGGTCGGCCCGCAACAGGATCGGGAGTTCCGGCCCCACCTCCCGGGCGAGCCGGTCCAGAACCCGTCCCACCCGCTTCGTGCGGGGCCCGGCGGCCAGGGCCTCGGCCACCACCTCGGCCAAGGGAACCAGGGTCTGGAAGGGCTTCGCCCCGGGCGGCCTCGCCCCGGGGGGCCGGTCGGCGAGCTCCTCCACCCGGTGGAGCACCCCCACCGTGAGCCGGCCGCCGCAGGCCGGGCACCGGCCGCCGAGCTCCCGGGTCTCGGCCGGCGTGAGCCGCACCGCGCATTTTCGGTGGCCGTCCAGGTGGTACTTGCCCTCCTCGGGGAAGAACTCGAGGGTCCCCAGGAGCCCGGGCCGGCCCGGGGCCTCGAGGGCCCGGCGCAACGCCCCGAAGGAGGGATCGAGGTCGAACCGGCAGGCCTCCCGGCCGAGGTTTGCGGCGGAATGGGCGTCGGACGAGGAGATGAGGGCGAACCGGTCCAGGGCCGAGACCCGCCAGTTCATGGCCGGGTCCGAGGAGAGCCCGGTCTCCAGGGCGAACACCTCGCCGGCCAGATCCTCGAAGCACGCCTCCACCGCGTCGTAGCCCGAGCGGGAGCCCAGGATCGAGAACCAGGGGGTCCAGACGTGGGCCGGCACGAGAAACGCGCCGGGGGCGGTTTCCAGGAGGATCTCGAGCACCTGCCGGCTCGTGAGGCCCAGGATCGGGCGGCCGTCGGAGCGCACGTTCCCCAGGCGGTCGAGGGCCGCCAGGAACCGGCCGGCGGCCTCCAGGTGGGGCAGGAACACCACGTGGTGGACCTTTCGCACCGCGCCGGCGTGCTTGTAGATGCAGCTCACCTCGCCCTGGAGCACGAACCGCACTGGCCCCCGGCACGCGGGCGGCACCCCCGCGTCGGCCTCCCGGGCCAGGGGGTCCAGCAGGCGGTAGAGCCCGGGCTCGGCCTCCACGAGCTGGTCGGAGAGCTCGGCGAACCAGGCCGGGTGGGTCACGTCCCCCGTGCCCACGAGGTAAATCCCCTTGCGCTGGGCCCAGGCGTGGAGCTCCGGGAGGTTCAGGGACCGGCTTGTGGCCCGGGAGAACCGGGAGTGGATGTGGAGGTCGGCCAGGAACTCCACGGCCGGGTCACCGGGTCTCGGCGCGGATCCAGTCGAGGAAGGCGGGGTTTCCGGCGGCGATGGGAAGCGCCACCACGCAGGGGCACGAGTAGGGGTGGAGCTCCCGAACCCGCTCCGTGAGCCGCTCCACGAGGTCGGCCCGGGATTTCAGGACCAGGGCGGCCTCGGGGTCCTCCTGAACCTCCCCCTCCCACCAGTACACCGAGGTCAAACCCGGGAGCACGTTGGCGCAGGCCGCGAGCCGCTCCTCCACGAGGGCCCGCCCGATCCGAAGCCCCTCCTCCCGGCTGGGCACGGTCACGTAGATCCACACGCAGTCCGTCATGGCACCCTCCTTCGCGGGGCGGTCCGGCACCCGAGCTTGCGGACTCCCACTCTACCACACGCGGGTCGGCCGTTCATGGGTCCGGAGGCGGCGGCCCCTCGTCCCCGAACCGCACGACAACGAGGTGGGCCTTCCGGACCCAGAGGGCACGGCCCCCGGTCCGCACCGAGAGCCACGCCCCCGGCGCCCGCAGCGCGTCCACGGGCCGGCCCTCGGCCTCGAGCAGGAGGTCCCCCGCCACCGCGTGGCCCCCGGCCAGCTCCACCCGCACGGCCACGGCCCGGGTCCAGGCGGACATGGGGGCCGGGCCTTCCCTTTCGATCATGGCGACCTGCGCGGCTCCGACCAGGCAGAACTCCCCATCACGCGACCGAAACGCGAGCACCGGGTCGGCCTCGTCCACGAGCTCCCACACCTCCTGGGGCCCGGAGCCCCGGGGCGAAACCGGCGACACGAACACCTCGCCCTCGAGCACGGCCCCCGTGGCCAGGCCGAGCCGCACCCGCACGGGCACCTTCTCC
>NZ_BAAHFQ010000087.1:0-13582 GCF_054681715.1 Deferrisoma sp. | reverse complement strand
TCACCACGGCCCCCTTGGAGGGGCTGAACAACAAGATCAAGGTGCTCAAGCGCCAGGCCTATGGCTTCCGGGACCAGGAGTACTTCAAACTGCGAGTCCTGTTCATCCACGAGCCCACCCCATCATTTGCCGGATGAGCCTCCTTTTTTCCGTCGAGTGGCCGAGCCGGGCCTTCCTGTACGCCGAGCTGCGCGAGGCCGGAGTGGATGTCTACGGGGTGGACCGGCTCGAGGACCTGCGCGAGGCCCTCTGGCGCTGGCCGGGCCGGTTTCGCGGCATCCTGGTGGACGCGGCCGGAATTTCCGGGGCCAACCTGGAATCTCTCGGGAACCTCGCGGCCCGGGCGGGCCTGTTCGTGCTGGCCCTGGCCGGACCGTGGGACCGGGAGAGGGTGAGGGCCGCCGTTCCTACCGCCCGGATCCTCGGAAAACCGGTGTCCGTCGGCCAGGTGGTGGACGCGGTGCGAGAGTTGCTGGGCGGCGAGGCGGCCGGGCGGCTAGGCGGCTGACAACTCCGAGGGGCCGGCGTCGGCGGTCGCCCGACCTGGGGGCCCGGCTCCCTCCCCGGCCGCTCACCCGCCCTTGCGCGGGCCGCGATCTCCGGTAGGGTTCCAATCGTCGGCGCGGTTCGCTCGGGGGGATCGAGGCCTGTTTATGGAGCTTGCCCATCTGGTGGGATTCGACGCCGAGGGCTCCGTTCGGCTTGCGGCGTTTCTGCTGCGTTGGCGGGTGATCGCGGTTCCGCTCCGTCCGGCGGCCCTGCCCGGGGAGGGAGCGGGATTGGTGGTCCTGAACGGAGGCGCGAGGGAGCTCACCTGGACCCTGGTGGGGGCCATGGCCGACCCCGAGCCGGGGGCCCGGGTGATCGCCCTGTTTCCGGTCCAGGCGTTCCCGGTGTGGGATGCGGGGCTCTTCCCCCGCTGGGTCCGTTGCGTTGCGTTCGACCGCCTGGAGGAGGTTCTGTGCCAGGAATACGGCCCGCCGGCCGGCACGCCGCCGGGGCCCCACACGGTGCTGTGGGCCCCAGACGACGGAGTGCCCCAGGTCGTGGTGGCGGAGGTTGTGGGCCCGGCGGGTGCCGTGTTCTGGAGCCCGTTGGAGCCCCGATCCGGGGGGAGGGGAAGGGTGGTGCTCCGGCGGGGAGCGTCCCGGGTCCGCGTGTCGGGCATGGTGGGCGCCCGGCGGCCCGCGGCCGCGGGGTGGCGGGTCGTGGTCCGGTTCGCCGAGGTCGCCCCGCCGGTGTTGGAGCGCCTGGTCGAGATCGTGGCCGCCTGATCACCCCTTCCGCTGCATGGCCACCCGGCCCTGGTGTCCGAAACGCTCGAACGAAAACTCCACGGGACCCACGGCGGCTTCGATCTTCCGGGAGGCGGTGCCGAGCCACACGGTCACGCCGGGGTGCACCCTTTCGGCCTCGACCCGGGCCCTCAGGACGTCGGGGTCGGGAATGGACTCGGCCCGCTCTCTCCACCGGGCGGCCATCTTCCGGAGGGTGGAGGCGCCTTCGCCCTCCCCAGGCGCCTGTTCCAGCATCTCTGCCCAACCGGCAAACGCCGATCGGAACGGATCCACGACCCGCACCCGCCCCACCTCAACCTCGGTGGCGAGCGCGTTGGTGCTCCCCAGTTCTCCTCCCCGAATCCGGTGGCCGGCCTCGATCCGGCCGCCCCGGCAGGCCCCCCCCGGGTCTACCCACACCGTCTCCAGGGCCGACAGCCGCCCCTTCATGGTGTAGCGGCGCACGTGGATCAGGGTGGCGAACACGTGGGCCCGCTCGTAGAACTCCGCCGAGACCACCCCCCCCACCCGAAGGGGCACGGTGCGGGTGTGGATCACCCCGCCGGCGACGAACAGGCTCCCCATCACCTCGACCGGCGACCGGATCAGGCTGCCCCGCACCTCCAGATCGCCCAACACCCGCACGGGAAACGGGGCTTCCAGGTCCCCCTCCACCACCACGGTGGCCGGGACCACCCCGTCCTTCCAGCGCCGGAGGTCCTGTGCCGAACCCACACGCACCACCGGCATCAGGTACGCGCGGGTCCCTTCCGGGTCGGCGAACCGGATCTGGCCAGCCCGCTGGGCCACCACGGTGCGGCCGTCGGGGGCGAGCCCGAGCCCCGGCCCGAGCCGGACGGGGTCGTCCCCCGCCCGCGGCGGGATGGGGTCACCGCGGGCCGTGATCCCCGGGGTCCCCTTGCCCGGGGGGTGATACGTGCCGGCCGGTTGGCCCGGTTCCACGACCAGGAGGCGTGGCTCCTCGGGCAGGGCGCCGGCCGTCAGGGCCGCCAGGAACGCCTCGGGGTCGGTGGGCGCCCCGCCCGCCCACTCCACCCGGGCCGGCTCCCCGTTGCGGGGGGGCCGCCCTTGGGCCACGGGCTCGGGTTCGAGGTAGCTGCGGCGCAGCACGGCGCGCCGGAGGGCATCGAGGTCCAGGACCTCGTCGGGTACCCCGTAGGCCCGGACGAGTTCCAAGATCTCCGCCTCCGTCAGCCGCTCCCCCCGCCCCTTGGGGGGATAGAGCACCAGGTACGCGGTGAGCTCGTCCTCGGAGAACCGGACCTTGGCCTTTTCCGACCGGAACGCCTCGGCCGACCGGCGGGCCACCGGGAACGCCCGGCCCCGGCCGAACCGGTAGGCTTCCCGCACCGCGACCCAGTCCACCGGCACCCCCGGCAGTTCCTCGCGAACCCGGCGAACCACCTCCGAAAGGGGTCCGGGGTTCCGGGGCACGGTGAGGTAGATCCGCCCCTCCCGCGAATCGATCCGGATCGGCTCGGGCATACGGTTTCCTGTGCTTTCGGCTGGAAGGCTAGAACGCTGGAAAGCCGAAAAGGAACCCCCCGGGTGACGGACGCGGTCCCCCGCCACATCTGGAGCCCTCGGGTCGCTCTCCGCGGCGAGGAAGGGTTTCTAGCCTTTAGCCTCCCAGCTTCCCAGCCTTCCAGCGGACTCAATACTCATCGAGCGTCTTTCGCACGGTGGCCAGGAGCTTGTCCTTGTCCACCGGCTTGAGCACGTAGTTTCGGGCCCCGAGCTGGATCGCCTCGAGCACCTTGGCCTCGTGCCCCACGGCGGAGACCATCACGACGCGGCAGGCCGGGTCGATTTCCTTGAGGCGCCGGAGCACCGCCAGGCCGTCCATCCCCGGCATCACGAGGTCGAGGGTGACGAGGTCGGGGAGATCCCGCTCGTAGATCTCCAGGGCCTCGGGGCCGTCCCGAGCCACGGCCACCCGGTACCCCTCCGCCTCCAGCATGTCGGCCAACACCCGGGCCATGAACTCGGTGTCGTCCACGACGAGCACGGTTTCCGGAAAGGGCCTAGGGTTCACCACGAAGCGCTCCGGATCACGGTGTCCCTGCACCACTCCTCCCGGGGTTCGGGGTGGTCGGCGTTGAAGTGAAGCCCACGACTCTCCCGACGGTGGGCGGCGCACCGAACCATCAGATCGGCCACCAGCGCGAGATTCCTGAGTTCTAGCAGGTCAGGCGACGGCCGGTAGCGCCGCACGTGGTCCCGCACCTCCTCGTGGATGAGGTCGATCCGGCGCCGGGCCCGGGCCAGCCGCCGGTCGGTGCGCACGATGCCCACATAGTTCCACATGGTGCGCCGGATCTCGTCCCAGTTCTGGGTGACCACCACGTCCTCGTCGGGTTCCCGGGTGCCCCCCTCCTCCCACGGAGGCGGATCTTCCGGCGCCGGGGCGCCCCGGGCGTGGTCGGCCGCGCTGCGGGCCGCGGCCGCCGCGTACACCAGGGCCTCGAGAAGACTGTTTGAGGCCAGGCGGTTTGCGCCGTGGAGCCCGGTGCAGGCCACCTCCCCCACGGCGTAGAGGCCCGGCACATCGGTGCGCCCCTCGGCGTCCACCAGGACCCCGCCGCAGAGGTAGTGGGCCGCCGGCACCACCGGGATGGGCTCGCGGGTGATGTCGATCCCGAACTGAAGGCAGGTGGCGTAGATGCCGGGGAACCGGGTGCGCACGAACTCCGGGTCCCGGTGGGTGATGTCGAGGAGCACGTGCTCGTGGCCGGTGCGCTTCATCTCCGCATCGATGGCCCGGGCCACCACGTCCCGGGGTGCCAGGCATCCCCGGGGGTGGTACCGCTCCATGAAGGTCTCCCCCGTCTGAAGCCGCAAGATCCCCCCTTCCCCCCGCACCGCCTCGCTGATCAGGAAGTTTTTCGCGAACGGGTGGTAGAGGCAGGTGGGGTGGAACTGCATGAACTCCAGGTTCGCCAGGCTCGCCCCGGCCCGGTAGGCCATGGCCAGCCCGTCGCCCGAGGCGATGTCGGGGTTCGAGGTGTAGAGATACACCTTGCCGGCCCCGCCCGTGGCGAGGCACGTGACGGGCGCCAGGAACGCCTCGATCCGGCCGTCGGGCCCGAGCACGTGCACCCCGGCGCACCGGCCGGCGCGGTCGCGGATGAGGTCCACGGCGAAGTGGTCCTCGAAAAACCGGATGTTCCCCCGCTCCCGGGCCCGGCGCAGAAGGGCCTGCTCCACCTCCCGGCCGGTCATGTCCCGGGCGTGGACGATCCGGCGGTGGGAGTGCCCCCCCTCCTGGCCGAGGTCGTAGGGCACCCCGGGCCGATCCGACGGCGTGAACTCCACGCCCCACCGGGCCAGCCGCCGGATGTGCTCCGGAGCCTCCCGCACTACCCGTTCCACCACATCACGGTGGCACAGGCCGGCGCCGGCCTCCAGGGTGTCGGCCACATGGGCTTCGAACGAGTCCGTGGGGTCGAGCACCGCGGCGATGCCCCCCTGGGCGTAGTTCGTGTTGGACTCGCTTCGTTCCTTTTTTGTGACCACGGCCACGGTTCCCGCCTCGGCCGCGTCGAGCGCGAACGTGAGGCCTCCGATGCCGCTGCCGAGCACCACGAAGTCGAACCGTTCCATGGCCGGGAGGGCTCCTTTCCCATCGCGGAGATCGCGCCCCAAAGGGGCGCCGTAGGCGGTGAATAGTACAAGCCGAGAAGGGGGGTCAAGCGGCAGACCCCGGTCCACGGTCTCCGAGCGGGCACGCCAAGAGCCCGGGGGCGTGCCACGGCCGGCGGCCGGAAGACGGACGACCCCCCTTTGGGTTTGCCCAACCGAAAACCTTTTTCGTAATACTTCAAAACTGTTGGGAATCCGAGCGGATGCGTTGACAGCGCGGTTTCCGGGCCGTAGGATGCGGTTCCTGTCCCACGCCGACCGGGCGGCAAACCCGGTCAGCCACCACCGCAGGAGGGAGGATGGAACCGCGGGACGAAGCGATCGCCAAGATCCTGATGAAGGAAAGCGAGGAGTTTCGGCGGGAGATGGAGGCCCATCAGCGCTATGAGCGGATTTTGGAGGAACTGAACCGCCGGCCCCATCTCACCCCCGAAGAGGAAATGGAACGAAAAAAGATCCAAAAGCTGAAACTCGCGGGCAAGGACCGGATGGCCCGCATGATCCTGGCCTACCGCAAGGCCCACCCCGAGGTGGGCTCGTGAAGGAGTAACCCCCGTTGCGCAGCGAGAAGATCACCCAGGGCCTCGAGCGGGCCCCCCACCGGGCCCTCCTTTCGGCGACCGGGATGCCCCGGCGGGAGATGGGCAAGCCCCTGATCGGCATCGCCTCGAGCTTCACCGACCTCATCGCGGGCCACGTGGGCATGCGCGACCTCGAGCGGTTCGCGGAAAAGGGGGTCCACGCCGGGGGTGGGTACCCCTTCCTGTTCGGCGTGCCCGGCATCTGCGACGGCATCGCCATGGGCCACCGGGGCATGCACTACAGCCTGCCCAGCCGGGAGCTCATCGCCGACATGATCGAGAGCGTGGTCGAGGCCCACAGCCTCGACGGGATCGTGCTCCTCACGAACTGCGACAAGATCACCCCCGGGATGCTCATGGCCGCAGCCCGGCTGAACGTGCCCTCGATCGTGGTCACGGCGGGGCCGATGCTCTCGGGTCGCTACCGGGGCCGGCGCCTGAGCTTCGTGCGCGACACCTTCGAGGCCATGGCCCGGCACCAGGCCGGCGAGATCGGCGCTGAGGAGCTCGAGGCCTGCGAGCAGGAGGCCTGCCCGGGGTGCGGGTCGTGCCAGGGGCTCTACACGGCCAACACCATGGCCTGCCTGACCGAGGCCCTGGGGATGAGCCTCACCGACTGCGGCACGGCGCTTGCGGTGAGCGCGAAAAAGCGCCACCTCGCCTACCTGAGCGGCCAGCGGATCGTGGACCTGGTGCGCGAGGGGATCCGGCCCCGGGATATCCTGACCCCGGGGGCCTTCGACAACGCGATCCGGCTCGATCTGGCGCTCGGGGGGAGCACGAACTCGGTGCTCCACCTGTGCGCCATCGCCCGGGAGGCCGGGGTGGACCTGCCCCTAGAGCGGTTCGATGAGCTGAGCCGCGAAACGCCCCAACTGTGCTCGCTGCGGCCGGCCGGCGACCACTTCATGGAGGACCTGGACGCGGCCGGCGGGGTGAAGGCCGTGCTGCGCCGGTTGGTGGACCGCCTCGCCGAGGGGCCCTCGGTGAACGGCGCGCCTGTGAAGCAGGTGGCCGCCGCCGTGGACTGGCTCGACGAGGAGGTGATCCGCCCGGTGGAGGCGCCGGTGCGGCCGGAGGGGGGCATCGCCGTGCTCCGGGGCACACTCGCCCCGGACGGGGCCGTGGTGAAGCAGTCGGGGGTGAGCGCGGCCATGATGCGGTTCGTGGGCAAGGCCCGGTGCTTCGACTCGGAGGAGGCCGCCATGGCCGCGATCATGGGCGGCGAGATCCGGCCCGGCACCGTGGTGGTGATCCGGTACGAGGGCCCGAGGGGCGGGCCCGGCATGCGGGAGATGCTCGCCCCCACGGCGGCCCTCATGGGTATGGGCCTCGGGGACAGCGTGGCCCTGGTGACCGACGGCCGGTTCAGCGGCGGCACCCGGGGCCCCTGCGTGGGCCACGTGAGCCCCGAGGCGGCGGCGGGCGGCCCCATCGCCCTGGTGGAGGACGGCGATGAGGTGGAGCTCGACATTCCGGCCCGCCGGCTCGACCTGCGCGTGGACCCGGCCACCCTCGAGGCGCGCCGGAGCCGGTGGGTGGCCCCGGAGCCCAAGGTCTCCTCGGGCTGGCTCCTTCGGTACTCCCGACTCGTAACCTCGGCCAACACCGGGGCCGTGCTGCAGGGCTGACCCATCGCATCTCTCGAGGATCCGCCGGCGGCCGGCCCCCCACGGGCCGGCCGTTGGCACATCAGCCGGGGAGGAATGGGGCCTCCGGGGCCATCGCCGGAAGCCCGGGGGGGCGGCCGCTCCCTGGCATCTGTCCTCCGAATTCTGGCACCTGAAAAGGAGGTAGCCGTGGAACTGACCGGAGCCGAGATTTTCGTGGAGAGCCTGCGCAAGGAGGGCGTGCACACGATCTTCGGGTATCCCGGCGGCGTGGTGCTCAACATCTACGACGTGCTCTACGACTCCGACATCCGCCACATCCTGGTGCGCCACGAGCAGGCCGCCGTGCACGCGGCGGACGGGTACGCCCGGGCCACGGGCGAGGTGGGGGTGGCGCTGGTGACCTCGGGCCCGGGGGCCACCAACACCGTGACCGGGCTCGCCACCGCGTACATGGACTCGGTGCCCCTGGTGGTGTTCACGGGCCAGGTGCCCACCCATCTCATCGGGAACGACGCGTTCCAGGAGGCGGACATCGTCGGCATCACCCGGCCGTGCACCAAGCACAACTACTTGGTCAAGGATGTGCGCGATCTCGCGCGGATCATCAAGGAGGCGTTCTATCTCGCGCGCTCCGGTCGGCCCGGCCCGATCCTGGTGGACCTGCCCAAGGACGTGATCGTCGGGAAGACCGAGTACATCTACCCGGAAGCGGCGAAACTCCGCGGCTACAACCCCACCTACGAGGGCCACCTGGGCCAGATCAAAAAGGCCCTCAAGGCGATCCACGAGGCCCGGCGGCCCGTGGTGTACGCCGGCGGCGGGGTGATCCTCTCCAACGCCGCCCGGGAGCTCACCGAGTTCGCCCGGCGCCTGAGACTCCCGGTCACGACCACCCTGATGGGGCTCGGCGGGTTCCCCGGGAGCGACCCGCTGTTTCTCGGCATGCTCGGCATGCACGGCACCTACCGGGCCAACATGGCCGTAAGCCACGCCGATCTCCTCGTTGCGGTGGGGGCCCGGTTCGACGACCGGGTCACCGGCAAGATCGACGAGTTCGCCCCGAACGCCAAGATCATCCACGTGGACATCGACCCCACCTCGATCTCCAAGAACGTGCAGGTGGACATCCCGATCGTGGGCGACGCGAAAAACGTGCTCAAGAAGATGCTGGGGCTCCTCCACGGACCCGAGTGGGAGAACCGCGACGAGGCCCTGGCCGACTGGCACGCCGAGATCGCGGTGTGGGCCGCGGCCCACAAGATGGACTACGCACAGGGCCCCGACGTCATCAAGCCCCAGTACGTGGTGGAGCAGCTCCACGAGGCCACGGGCGGCCGGTGCATCGTCTCGACCGAGGTGGGCCAGAACCAGATGTGGGCCGCCCAGTACTTCCGGCTCGAGGAGCCCCGGTGCTGGCTCACCTCGGGCGGGCTCGGCACCATGGGCTACGGGTTTCCGGCGGCCATCGGCGCCCAGGCCGCGTTCCCGGACCGGATCGTGATCGACATCGCCGGCGACGGCTCGATCCAGATGAATATCCAGGAGCTCGCCACGGCCGTGCAGTACAAGCTGCCGGTCAAGGTGGCGATCCTTAACAACGGGTTCCTGGGCATGGTCCGCCAATGGCAGGAGCTCTTCTACGACCGGCGTTACTCCCACACCCGCATGGAGGTGGCCCCGGACTTCGTGAAGCTGGCCGAGGCCTACGGCGCCCTGGGCCTCCGGGCCACCCGGCCCGAGGAGGTCCGCCCGGTGATCGAGAAGGCCCTGGCCCACCCCGGCCCCGTGCTCATGGATTTCCACGTGGACCCGGAGGAGGGGGTGTACCCCATGGTGCCGGCCGGGGCCCCCCTGACCAAGATGCTCCTGCTCTAGATCGGAGGGCTTCGATGCGCCATACCATCAACGTGCTGGTGGAGAACGAGTTCGGGGTGCTCGCCCGGGTGGCGGGGCTCTTCAGCGGCCGGGGCTTCAACATCGACAGCCTCTCGGTGGCCGAGACCCAGGACCCCACGGTGAGCCTGATGACCATCGTGACCCGGGGGGACGACCAGATCATCGAACAGATCCTCAAGCAGCTTCGAAAACTCGTCAACGTGCTCAAGGTGACCGACCTCCAGGAGGGCCAGTACCTCGACCGGGAGCTGGTGCTCGTGAAGGTCACGGCCACCGACGAGACGAAGCCGGAGATCCTGCGGCTCATGGAGATCTTCCGGGGCCGGGTGGTGGACGTGAGTCCCAAGAGCTACACGGTGGAGGTGACGGGCGGCGAGGAGAAGATCCGCGCCGTCCTGGAGCTCCTGCGGCCCCTGGGCATCAAGGAGGTGGTGCGCACCGGCAAGGTGGCCATGCCCAGGGGCATGCAAAACGGCGGCTGACCCGCGGATGTTGGTCCGGGCCCCTTGCCGGCGGCGGGCATGGGGCCTGCTTCCGGCCAACTAGAAACGATACGAGAAACGAGAGAAAGTTCGGGTAGCCCGACCTGGTAGGGGGGCGCTTCACCAAACCCATGCTCCCCGGACCACGAAATGGAGGCGAGGAGACATGGTGATCCGCAGAACACATGGGAATCCTGGATGTTTTCAAGCCTTCTAGCCTTCCAGCTTTCTAGCCTTCCAGCCTTTCCGAAAGGAGCGCAGCAATGAAGATCTTCTACGACAAAGACGCGGACCTCGGGCTTCTCAAGGACAAGACGATCGCCGTGATCGGGTACGGGAGCCAGGGTCACGCCCACGCCAACAACCTCCGGGATTCGGGCATGAACGTGGTGGTGGGCCTCAGGCCCGACGGGGCCTCGGCCCGGAAGGCCCGGGCCGCCGGGTTCGAGGTGCTGCCGGTGGACGAGGCGGCCCGCAGGGCCCAGGTGGTCATGATCCTCCTGCCCGACGAACTCCAGGGCGACGTGTTCCGGAGCCAGATCGCGGGATCCCTGGAGCCGGGCGACTACCTGGCCTTCGCCCACGGGTTCAACATCCATTTCGGCCAGATCGTGCCCCCCGAGGGGGTGAACGTGTTCATGGTGGCCCCCAAGGGCCCGGGCCACCTGGTGCGGGCCGAGTACGAGCGGGGCCGGGGCGTGCCCTGTCTCATCGCCGTGGACCGGGACCCGGCCGGGAACACCCGCGACGTGGCCCTGGCCTATGCCTCGGCCATCGGCGGCGGCCGGGCCGGGGTGATCGAGACCACCTTCCGGGAGGAGACGGAAACCGACCTCTTCGGCGAGCAGGCGGTCCTGTGCGGCGGGGTCACGGCCCTCATCCAGGCCGGGTACGAGACCCTGGTGGAGGCCGGGTACGCCCCCGAGATGGCCTACTTCGAGTGCCTCCACGAGCTCAAGCTGATCGTGGACCTGATTTACGAGGGCGGCATCGCCAACATGCGCTACTCGGTCTCCAACACGGCCCAGTACGGCGACCTCACCCGGGGCCCCCGCGTCATCGACGCCCGGGTCAAGGAGGAGATGAAGCGGATCCTCGCCGAGATCCAGACCGGCCAGTTCGCCCGGGAATGGATTCTGGAGAACCGGGCCGGCCGGCCGGTGTTCAACGCGCTGACCCGCCGGGGCGACGAGCACCCCATCGAGGCCGTGGGCGAGCGGCTCCGGGCCATGATGCCCTGGCTCCAGGAGAGCCGGCTGGTGGACCGTTCGAAGAACTAACCCGGCCGTCACGGAACGCCGCATCGGCGGAGACCCGTGTATCGGGGGGCTTCGCCGGAGCGCGACGCCCGAGCAGCAAGGGCCGCCCGGCGTAGGGAAGCGGCCGCGGCGCGTGCCCTCACGCGCCGCAGCGGACCGAGCCGAGGCGGCCCCTGCGAGGGTGTCAGCGGAAGGGAAGCCCCCCGATACACCCTCCAGCGCGTTGCCCGAAGTGGCGTTCCGTGAGGCTGGCAAAGCACAGGGCGGCCGTCCCGCGCCGCCCGAGGGGAAGACAGCCATGGAGATGGTCAAGATTTTCGACACCACGCTCCGGGATGGGGAGCAGAGTCCCGGGGCCTCGATGAACATCGAGGAGAAGCTGCGGGTGGCCCAGGCCCTGGAGCGCCTGCGGGTGGACGTGATCGAGGCCGGGTTCCCGATCTCGTCGCCGGGCGACTTCGAGGCGGTGAAGCTCATCGCCGACAAGGTCCGGGGCTGCGAGATCGCCGGGCTGGCCCGGGCCAACCGGGCCGACATCGACCGGGCCTGGGAGGCCCTGAAGGGCGGGGAAAACCCCCGGATCCACACCTTCATCGCCACGAGCCCGATCCACATGGAGCACAAGCTCC
This sequence comes from Deferrisoma sp., assembly GCF_054681715.1. Taxonomy (NCBI): domain Bacteria; kingdom Pseudomonadati; phylum Thermodesulfobacteriota; class Deferrisomatia; order Deferrisomatales; family Deferrisomataceae; genus Deferrisoma; species Deferrisoma sp. The sequence goes on along the minus strand of NZ_BAAHFQ010000087.1, from coordinate 2,182 downwards.
GGAAAACCCCCGACCAGGTGCTCGAGCAGGCCGTGGAGGCCGTGAAGTACGCCTCTCGGTACACCTCGAACGTGGAGTTCTCGGCCGAGGACGCGGTGCGAAGCGACCTCGAGTTCCTGTGCCGGGTGGTGGAGGCCGTGATCGACGCCGGCGCCACCACGGTGAACATCCCCGACACGGTGGGCTACGCCGTGCCTGAGGAGTTCGGGGAGATGATCCGCCAGATCCTGGAGCGGGTCCCCAACGCCCACAAGGCCGTGATCTCGGTCCACTGCCACAACGATCTGGGGCTCGCCGTGGCCAACTCCATCGCGGCCGTGGAGGCCGGGGCCCGGCAGGTGGAGTGCACCATCAACGGCATCGGCGAACGGGCCGGGAACGCCTCCCTCGAGGAGTTCGTGATGGCCCTTCGCACCCGGGGCGACCGGCTGCCGTTCACGACCCGGATCGACACCCGGTACATCTATCCCACGAGCCGGCTCGTGAGCCTGATCACGGGGCTTCCGGTGCAGCCCAACAAGGCGATCGTGGGCGCCAACGCCTTCGCCCACGAGTCGGGCATCCACCAGGACGGCGTGCTCAAGGAGAAGAGCACCTACGAGATCATGACGCCGGAGAGCGTGGGCATCCCGACGAACGCCCTCGTCCTGGGCAAGCACTCGGGCCGCCACGCGTTCCGGGAGAAGGTGAAGGCCCTGGGGTACGACCTGACCGAGGAGCAGATGGAGCGGGCCTTCGAGGCGTTCAAGGCCCTGGCCGACAAGAAGAAGACCGTCTACGACGAGGACGTGGACGCCCTCATCGCCGAGCAGGTGCTCCGGCTCCCGGACCGTTACCGGCTGCTCTACCTCAACGTGAACTCGGGCACCGTCACCGTGCCCACGGCCACGGTGCAGATGATGGTGGACGGGGTGGTGCGCCAGGAGGCCGGATTCGGCGACGGCCCGGTGGACGCGGCGTTCACCGTGATCAAGAAGCTCACCGGCCGAAAGCCCCGGCTCGTGAACTTCACCATCAACTCGATCACGGGCGGCACCGACGCCCAGGCCGAGGTGAGCGTGCGGATCGAGGAGGACGGGGTGCTCGCCAACGGCCAGGCCTCCGACACCGACATCGTGGTGGCCTCGGCCAAGGCCTTTGTCCACGCCCTGAACAAGCTGGAGCACCGGAAACAGAAGACGTTCACGGCCCACCTGTGAGGGCCGAAACCCCAACCGAGAGGGGGCGCCGGCCGGCGCCCCCCTTCCCTTTCGCGCGTGAGGAACCCATGACCATCACCGAGAAGATCCTGGCGGCCCACGCCGGGCTGGACCGGGTGGAGCCCGGCCAGATCGTGAGCGTCAAGGTGGACGTGGCCCTCGGAAACGACATCACCGCCCCGATCGCGATCCGGGAGTTCCGCAGGATCGGGGCCGACCGGGTGTTCGACCGGTCCCGGGTGGTGCTCGTTCCCGACCACTTCGCCCCGAACAAGGACATCCAGAGCGCCGAGCAGTGCAAGGTGCTCCGGGACTTCGCCCGGGAGCAGGACCTGGAGAACTACTTCGAGACCGGGGAGATGGGCGTGGAGCACGCCCTCCTGCCGGAGAAGGGCCTCGTCGTCCCCGGAGACGTGGTGATCGGGGCCGACAGCCACACCTGCACCTACGGGGCCCTGGGGGCCTTCTCCACGGGAGTCGGCTCCACCGACCTCGCCGCGGCCATGGTCACGGGGGAGGCCTGGTTCAAGGTGCCCGAGTCGATGAAGTTCGTCTACCACGGCCAGCTCCAGCCCTGGGTGGAGGGCAAGGACCTCATCCTCCACACGATCGGGCTCATCGGGGTGGACGGGGCCCTCTACCGGGCCATGGAGTTCACGGGCCCGGTGATCGAACGGCTGGGCATGGACGACCGGTTCACCATGGCCAACATGGCCATCGAGGCCGGGGGCAAGAACGGCATCATCGCCCCCGACGCCCCCACCCGGGCCTATGTGGAGGGCCGGGCGAAGCGCCCCCCCGTCTACTACACGAGCGACCCCGACGCCCGCTACGCCGAGGTGATCGACATCGACGTGGGCCGGGTGAAACCCCAGGTGGCGTTCCCCCACCTCCCGTCCAACACCCGGCCCATCGACGAGGTGGGCGAGGTCCCGATCGACCAGGTGGTGATCGGGTCGTGCACCAACGGCCGCATCGAGGAC
>NZ_BAAHFQ010000086.1:0-13621 GCF_054681715.1 Deferrisoma sp. | reverse complement strand
GTCTCCCTCGCCATGAGCCCACCAATGACTCGCCAACGTTCGTGTTTCCGCCGTTCATGGCGGCGCCGGGCTGAGTGCCGGCTGCAGCGTAAGCCGGATGCCGCACTCACGCACGGCCGGAACCAGGCCCCTTGCCGGGCCCCCGGGTTGGGTGTCTGTCTGGACGCAACCTGGTATCACTCCACCGCCCCGGCCCGGCGAAGGAGCGCGGCCACGGCTTTTGCGAGCCGGCGGTACCCCCGGGCGTTGGGATGGATGGGGTCGCTCTTGAGGCCCGGCGAGGTCAGCACCTCCCGGAGGACCTCGGTCTCCACCGGCACCCCGAACTCCTCCCCCAGTTCCTCGTAGAGGCCGGGCACCCGCACGAGCAGGTTCGGCCGCGGCACGGCCACGAGCACCACCTCCGCCCCGGACCCCCTGGCGGTCCGGATCATCCGCCGCAGGTTCTCCTCCACCCGTTCCGGCGGGGCGCCCCGGAGGAAATCGTTTCCCCCCTCGCACAGGATGACGAGCCGGGGCCGATGGGCCTCGAGCTCCCCCGCCAGGCGGCGGAGCCCCTCCCCGGTGGTTTCCCCGGGCCGTCCCGCGTTCACCACGGGCCGGTCCACGAGGGTTTCGAGGACCGACGGGTAGCCCTCCCCGGGCGCGGCACCGGTGCCGGCGGTGAGGCTGTCGCCGAAGGCAAGAATCGTCTCCCCCGGCGCCAAGGGGGAAAGCCGGGGCTCGCCCCGGGAACAGGCGATCCCGGCGGCCAGGAGCGCCGTTCCGCAAAGGGCGGCAAGGAACCAGCCCGTCCTCATGTCACCTCGCGGGTGCACGGACCCGCACCCGGCCGGGCGCGCCTTCCGCCCCCTCGATCTCGATCTCCACCTCCGGCAGGAACTGGCGGATCACCCAGGCGTTGGTGGTGAGGTGCCGGGTGATGCGGGCCGCGGTGAACACCGACTCCTCCGGCACGAGGGCCAGGGGCAGGAGGAGCTGGTCGGCCAGGTGGGCGTCCACGGCGGCATCGGACGCGAGGATCTCGAGAAGCTCGTCCACCGCCTCGTCGGCCACGGCCTCGGCCGGCTTGCCCCGTTCCCCCAGGGCCGAGGCCCCGAGCCGGGGGCCCGCTTCGGGGGCAACCTCCAAAAAGACGTAGGCTCCGGGGCTCGGGGCCTCGAGGCGCCGTTCGTCCACCCGGGCTTCGAGGCCTTCCCGCCGGAGTCTCTCTCGCACGCGCTGGGCCATCCGGCGGGCCACGTGATCGGGAAGCCCGGCCGCCGCAGCCACCCCGCGGATCTCCCGCACCGGCGCCCTCTCCTCGGCCCGAAGGGGCCCACGAGCCCCGGCGGGCCCGAGCCAGGCCACGATCTCGCCGCCGCCCTTCGGGTAGAACCCGGCCCGGCGCAGTTCGGCCCGCACGGGAAACCCCAGGGCCGTGACCGCCGGGGCCCAGACCCTCGCCAGGTGCTCGAAGGGGGGGCTCCAGGGCACGTGGGTGCCACCGGCCACGTGGACCTCCGATTCGAGGGTGGCGATGGCCAGGGGAATGGCCACGGTGTGGAGGACGAGGCCCGTGGCGCCGGCCGTCCCGATCTCCCACCGGTAGGCCTCGGGGAAGATCCCGATGGGCTCGAACCGAAGCTCCCGCGACCCCTTGACATCGCCCTCCACCCGCGCCCGGCCCACCTCGGCCGCCGCCCACACGGCGGTGAGGTGCTGGGGCGCGAGCCCGGGCCGCGGCCGACCGGCGCGCACGTTGCGGAGCTCCACGGGGCGGCGGGTCACGAGGGAGAGCGCGAGCGCCGTGCGGAGCACCTGGCCCCCGCCCTCGCCGTACGAGCCGTCCACGGTAACGGGTGTCCTCGTGTTCATGCTGCCTCCTCCCAACCGTTGGAAACCGCCTCGGTTTGACCGTTGTCAAGGCCTGCACCGGCACCCTGAGATACGGTAGCGGCAGCTTCGGAAAACGCAACTCCCCATTGGGGGGAAAGGAGGTCCGTCATGGATCGGTACACCAAGGGATTCGTTGTCGCGTCGGTGATCTACCTGGCCCTGGCGGCCGGGTTGGGGCTTTGGATGGGCATGGGGGACGCCCCGGCCTGGGCCCGGTTTGGGCACGTGCATTTCAACCTGCTCGGCTTCATGGCCATGATGGTGTACGGCGTGGGGTACTTCGTGCTCCCGCGGTTCAACGCCAGGGAGTTGCGCTGGCCCCAGTGGGTGGGGCTCCATTTCTGGGTCTCCAACGTGGGGCTCGTGGGCATGGTGGCGGCGTACCCCGGGAGCCCGTCGACCGCCTTCGGGCTCTTTTCGGGCCTGAGCCTCCTGGGCGTTCTCCTTTTCGCCGTGAACATCGCGGCCACCCTGCTGGCGCCCGAGGAAGCGGGGGAGGAGGTGGAGACGACCGCGACCCCTGCGACTCCCAGTTCGGACGTCGGGATCGGTCCGGACACCCGGGTGGGGGAGATCCTGGAGCGCTGGCCCGAGGCCGCCGAGGTGTTCGTGGAGCACGGGTTCCAGGGCCTTTCCGACCCCGCCCACCGGGAGCAGGTGAAGTCGCTGCCGATCACGGTGGCCATGGCGTGCCAGCGCCACGGGGTGGACGCGGAGGAACTGCTCGGGGCCCTGCGCCGGGTGGTGGCGGGGTCGGGCCCGGCCCCGAAGGTGGGCCCCAACGACGTGATCGGCGACGTGCTCGCCCGGTACCCCGGCACGGAGGCGGTGTTCCGCAAGTACTACGGCACGGGGTGCTTTTCGTGCCCCGGCCAGAAGACGGAGACGATTCGTCAGAGCGCCATGATCCACAACGTGGACGTGGAGCGACTGCTGGAGGATCTGAACAAGGCGGCTTGACGCCCCCCGTGTTCGGGGGCGGGGATTGCGGTATACTTCCAAGCCTCCGGGGCGCCGATGCCCGGGGGCTTTATTGTGCCGATGGCGCCTGCGGAGGTGGGCTCTCCCAGGATCGGGGGGCTCGGATCGCAGGTGGGACCGGCGGCGCTGGAACCGGAAGCGATTGCAGCCCCCGGGCTTCCTGGCCGACCGGCGCCCCGGCATGCGGACTTACGCCGAAGACCCAAGGAGTCCAGCCATGGCCGAAGAGATCCCGCTTCGCCGGCTCGACGAGTACCGTTGGGAGATTCCCCAGCAGGATCCGATGCGGGTGCCGGGGATCGTGTACGCGAGCGACCGGATGATCGACCACATCCGGGCCGAGCGGGCGCCCGAACAGGTGCGGAACGTAGCCACGCTGCCGGGCATCCTGAAGGCGAGCATGGCCATGCCCGACGTCCACTGGGGCTACGGGTTCCCGATCGGGGGCGTGGCGGCCATGGACGCCGAAGACGGCGTGGTGAGCCCGGGGGGGGTCGGGTACGACATCAACTGCGGCTGCCGGCTCATGACCACCCACCTCGGGCTCGACGAGGTGCGGCCCCGCCTTCGGGAACTGGTGGGGGCCCTGTTCTCCCGGATCCCCTCGGGGGTCGGCTCCACCGGGGCCATCCGGCTGTCCAGGAAGGACGAGCGAAAACTGCTGGTGCAGGGCGCCCGGTGGGCCGTGGAGCAGGGGTACGGGTGGCCCGAGGACCTGGAGGCCACCGAGGAGGAGGGGTGCCTCGAGGGAGCCGACCCCGAGGCGGTGTCCCCTCGGGCCTACGAGCGGGGGTTCAACCAGGTGGGCACCCTGGGGTCGGGGAACCACTTCCTCGAGGTCCAGTACGTGGAGCGGGTGTTCGACCCCGAGGCCGCGGCCGCCTACGGCCTGGAGGAGGGCCGGATCACCGTGATGATCCATTCGGGCAGCCGGGGGTTCGGGTACCAGGTCTGCGACGACTACCTCAAGGTCATGGCCCGGGAGGTGGCCCGGGAAGGTCTCCAGTTGCCGGACCGCCAACTGGCCTGCGCGTTTGTGAAGAGCGAGGCCGCCCGGCGGTACCTGGGGGCCATGGCCGCGGCCGCGAACTACGCCTGGGCGAACCGCCAGGCGCTCATGCACTGGACCCGGGAGGTGTTTCTCGAGTTCTTCGGGGCCTCACCCCGGGACCTGGGCTTGCGGCTCCTCTACGACGTGGCCCACAACATCGCCAAGCGGGAGCTTCACCGGGTAGACGGCGAGGAACGCTGGGTGATCGTCCACCGAAAGGGGGCCACCCGGGCGTTCGGACCGGGCGATCCCCGGGTGCCGGCCCGGTACCGGGCCGTGGGCCAGCCCGTGCTGATCCCGGGCGACATGGGCCGGGCCTCCTACGTGCTCCGGGGCACGGCGAAGGCCATGGAGGAGACCTTCGGATCCACCTGCCACGGGGCCGGGAGGGTTCTCAGCCGGAGCGCCGCGCTGAAGCGGAAACACGGCGCCCAGGTCCGGCGGGACCTCGAGGCCCAGGGCATCTTCGTGTTCTCGGCGGGCATGAAGACGCTGGCCGAGGAGATGCCCGAGGCGTACAAGGATGTGGACGACGTGGTGGAGGTGGTGGACGGGGCCGGCATCTCCAAGAAGGTCGCGCGGCTCCGGCCCCTCGGCGTGGTCAAGGGCTGAGCACCGTGGGCTGGGAGCCGCTCCCGGACCCGGCCGAGTGGGTGGACCGGTACGGCGATCTCCTGTACCGGTACGCGCTGGCCCGGGTGGCCGATCCCGATCTGGCTCGGGACCTGGTGCAGGAAACCCTGGTGGCCGGCCTCAGGAACCGCGAATCGTTCGGCGGCCGCTCCGATCCCCGGACGTGGCTCGTCGGGATCCTAAGGCACAAGATCCTGGACCATTTCCGCCGCACCAGCCGCGAGGCCCTGGACGACGGGGCAGACCCCGAGGCCGAGGCCTTCGGGGCCGATGGCCGCTGGCGAACGCCCCTGGGGTGGATGGCCGACCCGGCCCGGCTCGCCGAGGGCCGGGGCTTTTGGCAAGCCCTCGTGCGCTGCCTGCGGGGGGTGCCGCCGCGCCAGGCTGCGGCCTTCGTGCTGCGGGAGCTCGAAGGGCTCGACACCGAGGCTCTGTGTCAGGAGATGGGGATCACCCCGACGAACGCATGGGTCCTTCTCCACCGGGCGCGGCTCGCCCTGCGCCGGTGCCTAGCCGAGGAGGGCTTCGGGGGAGAGGAGAGCGAGACACCATGATGACCTGCCGGGAGGCCAGCCGATGGATCTCCCAGGAACTCGATGCCTCCCTTCCGATGGGCCGGCGGATCGCCCTGCGGATCCACGTGGGGCTTTGCGGGGCCTGCCGGGCCTACCGCAGGGACCTGCGGGCCTTGGCCGGCTGGCTGCGGGAGCACGCGGGCCGGGTGGGGGAGTGGGAGGAGGCCCTGGAGGTGGGGTTGGCGCCCGCGGACCGGGACCGGATCGCCCGGGCCCTGGCGGAGGCGGGGGAATGAGGGCGGTCTGGGCCGCCGGGGTGGGACTGTTGCTCGCCGCGGGCTGCGGCGGCGTGCCCAACGGTGATCCGGCGTCAAAACTGTTCGTGCGGGCCTGTTCCCGGTGCCATCCGGCCGAAACCGCCCTGGGGGTGCGAAGGGACCTGGAGGGGTGGCGCCGCACGATCTGGGGCATGCGCCAGAAAGGGGCCCGGATCGACGACCAAGAAGCCGAGGAGATCGCCCGCTACCTCGCCCGGGTGCGGGGAATCCGGTAGCCGGAATCCGGAAGCCCGGCGCTCGGGGGGCGCCCCGTCCGCCGACCCGCCGCCTTCCGGCCTCCCAGCCTCCCAGCCTCCCAGCTTTCTAGCTTCCCAGCCTCCTCACCTCCACCCCCCACTCCCGTAGCACCTCGGCCGCCGCGTCGGCGAGCCGGGGCAGGCTGCGTCGAACGGGCTCCGAGAGTTCCACCCCGGGCGCGACGCTTTCGGGTTCGATCCCGAGCACCACCAGCCGCTCGGGCATGCGCCCCAGGAGCTCCAGCGCCGCCGCGAGGTCCTGGATGCCCATCTGGTGCGGGGATAGGCACTGGCCGAGCACCCGGGGGATGTCCTCGCCCTCGATCCGCATCACGGTGCCGGGCTCCCGGCCCGTGACCACGCAGTCGAGGATCAGCACCCGGGGGTACCCCTCCACGATGTGGAGCAGATCGAGCCCCAGGGTTCCCCCGTCCACCAGGTCCACCCCCTCGGGAACCTGGTAGGCCGAAGAAAACGCGGCCAGGGCTTCCACCCCGGCCGCGTCGTCGGTCATGATGCGGTTACCGACCCCGAGGATCAGCGTCCGCGAACTTCTCGAGCTCTCCGTACTTGTATCCACTGAACATGCTCCCGGCGGTGCCGTCCCGCTCGGCCAGGTCCGAGACCCACATGGCGTAGATGTGGTTGATGAAGAACGCGAAGATCACCCACATCGCGAAGTAGTGGGCGAGCCGGATCCACTGGTTCGTGGCGATGTCGAACACCCAGCCGGTGAGCCGATAGGCCGTGCCGGCCGGGTCGTACTGCCCGAACAGGGCAAACCCGCTCAGCACCTGAAACCACAAGAGCAGGAACAGGAACCCGTACACCGTCGAGGCGATGGCGTTGTGCCCCAGATGGGGGGGCATGCGCTTTTCAAGGAACAGATAGTACTTCAGCACGCCCCAGATGTCCCGCCAGCCCTTGCGGGTCAGATACGGGAAGAACGTGGAGAACCGGGCGAACCGGTTCCCCACGAACGCCCAGTACAGCCGCCCGGCCAGGCCGACCAAGAGCACCCAGCCCGCCACGAAATGGATCGTGCGGGCCCATCCCATCAGGTAAGGGAACGCGGTCTGGGGGGTGCTCAAAAACGGCCAGTGGATGTAGGCCCCGGTGAGGCTCAGCACCACGATGGCCAGGAAGTTGGCCCAGTGGAACAGCCGGACCGGGAACTCCCACACCTTGATCGCGAGCCGTCGCATGGCTCCCTCCTTCCCGGCTTTAGAGGACCTTGACCCGGGTGATCTCCCGGCCCTTGCCATCGAGCACGTGGATCGCGCAGGCCAGACACGGGTCGAAGGAGTGGATGGTCCGGAGGATCTCGATGGGCTTTTCCGGGTCGGCGATGGGGGTGCCGATGAGGGCCTCTTCATAGGGGCCCCGCTGCCCCTTGTGGTCCCGGGGCGAGGCGTTCCAAGTGCTCGGCACCACGGCCTGGTAGTTGGCGATCTGGCCGTTCTTGATCCGGATCCAGTGGCTCAGGGTTCCCCGGGGCGCCTCGTGGAAGCCCACGCCCTCGGCCTCGGCGGGCCAGGCCGACGGGTCCCACCGCTCGTTGTCGGCGATCCGCAGATCGCCCTTGCCCATGTTCGCCGCGAGCATGTCGAGCCATTCCACGTTCTTTCGGGCCATGATCAGGCACTCGATGCCGCGGGCGGCCGTGCGGCCCAGGGTCGAGAACAGCGCGGAGGCCGGAACCTTCAGGGTCTGGAGCACGAGATCCACCGTCTCCTTGATCTCCTTGTGGCCCTGGGCGTAGCCCACCACCATCCGGGCGAGCGGCCCCACCTCGAACGGGGTGTCCTCGTACCGGGGCGCCTTGACCCAGGAGTACTTGCTGTCGGTGTCCGAGACATACTGGTCGGGATACGGGGGCTTCGGGCCGGTGTAGTGGGGTTCGGTCTCCCCCTTCCAGGGAAGGAGCCCCTTGTCGTCCCCGGCCGAGTACCGGTACCAGCTGTGGGTCACGTACTCGGCGATGCCCTCCGCTTTGGGCTCGGCCGCGTTGGGGAACTCGCCCTTGCGCACGAAGCCGGGCTTGAGCCAGTAGTCCTCCCGGCGCTGGCCCTCGGCCGTGGGGAAGTCGCCGAAGGTGAGGTAGTTCTGGACCCCGGCGCCGTATTTCGCCCACTCCAGGTAGAACGGGGCCACGGCCAGGAGGTCGGGGATGTACACCTTCTCCACGAACTCCATGGCCTGGACGAGCCACTGCCGGATCATCATGAGCTTGTCGGCATTGAGCGCGTTTTGGGCGTTGGGGTCCACCGGCACGGCCATGCCGCCGGTCAGGAAGGTCTGGGGGTGGGGGTTCTTGGCGCCCAGCACCGCCTGGACCTTGATCACCTCGCGCTGCCAGTCGAGCGCCTCCAGGTAGTGGGCCACGGCCATCAGGTTCGCCTCGGGCGGGAGCTTATAGGCCGGGTGGCCCCAGTACGCGTTGGCGAACGGGCCCAGGCGCTTCGTGCCCGCGAACGCGGCCACCCGCTTTTGCACCGTGGCGAAGTAGTCCTTGGAGCTCTTGGGCCAGTCGGAGATGGACTGGGCGAGCTTCGCGGTTTCGCCCGGGTCGGCCTTCAACGCCGAGACGATGTCCACCCAGTCCAGGGCGTGGAGGTGGTAGAAATGGATCACGTGGTCCTGCACGTTCTGGATGCCCATGATGAGGTTGCGGATCAGTTCCGCGTTCAGGGGCACCTGCATCCCGACCGCGTCCTCCACGGCCCGCACAGAGGCCACGGAATGCACGGTGGTGCACACCCCGCAGAACCGCTGGGTCCAGTACCAGGCCTCCCGGGGGTCACGGCCCTGGAGGATCTTCTCGATCCCCCGCCACATGGTGCCGATGCTCCAGGCGTCGGTGATGACCCCGTCCTCCACCTTGGCCTCGATGCGCAGGTGTCCTTCGATACGAGTAACCGGATCGACCACGATCTTCTTGGCCATCGATCGTCTCCCTTACGGTAAACGCCCGGCGCGGGCGGTTAGTCCTTTTTGTCCTTCATCCGAAGCTGCACGGTCTTGGCCACCCCGTGGGCGGCGAACACGGCGGCGGTGGCCGCGGTGAGCCCCACCCCGATCTTCGTGGCCGTGGCCTCGGCGCCAAAGCCCGGCACGTTGGGCAGCCGGCCGTAGAACGGGCTCATGGAGTCCCAGAACCCCGGCTCCGAGCAGCCCACGCAGGGGTGGCCCGCGCCGACGGGCCAGCTCACCCCGTCGTTCCAGCGCACCTGGGGGCAGTTGTGGAACGTGGCCGGCCCCTTGCAGCCCATCTTGTAGAGGCACCACCCCTGCCGGTGGCCGTGGTCGCCCCAGGCCTCCACGAACTGGCCGGCGTCGAAATGGCCCCGGCGTTCGCAGTTGTCGTGGATGCGCTTGCCGTAGGCGAAAAGCGGCCGCTTGTACCGGTCGAGCTGGGGCAGGGTGCCGAAGGTCAGCAGGTGGGCCACCGTGCCCGTCAGGTTCGCAACGTTCAGGGGGCAGCCGGGCAGGTTCACCACGGGGATCGACGGCAGCAGCTCCGACACGCTCACCGCGCCGGTGGGGTTGGGGTAGGCGGCCTGGATGCCGCCGTAGGCCGAGCAGGTGCCCGCCGCGATCGTGGCCATGGCGTTTGTGCACACCTCGGTGGCGATGTCCACGGCCGTGCGGCCGCCGATGCAGCAGTACAGGCCCCCGTCTTTCGTGGGGATCCCGCCCTCGACCACGGCGATGTATTTCCCCTTGTACTCCTCGAGGGTCTTCTGGCGGGCCTCCTCGGCCTGATGCCCGGCCGCGGCCATGATGGTCTCGTGGTAGTCCACCGACAGATAGTCGAGCACGAGCTCGGCCACCGTGGGTCGCGAGGCCCGCAGCAGCGACTCGCTGTCGCCCGTGCACTCCTGGAAGTGGAGCCAAATCACGGGGGGGCGCTTGTCGTCGGCGAGCGCCGCCGCCACCTTCTCGGCCGCTCCCATCGGGAGTGCCAGGGTGGCCGCCAGCCCCGTGCAGAACTTCATGAAGTCCCGCCGGTTCACCCCCCGGCTCTCCAAGTACTCCTCCAACTTCGTGTTTGCGATGGGGTCTCTTCGTTCGGCCATGACTCTCCTCTCCAATCGGGGACCCTAACAGCGAACCCTCCCGAAAAATGGGCCGGCGCAGTGTAGGAACCTCCACGCTGAAAATCAAGCCCCTAGTTTCAAAACGTGTATGGTTTTCCCTGGATGAACGGGTGGCCGAAGTCGGCCAGGGCATGGCGGAAATTGGACACCTTGTTTCAGGGGCTATGAAAAATGGTTCGTATTGGCCTGGATGAAGTCGAGGGGCGCTGATTGGTGTGGAGAGTGAGGGGTAAAAGATGTCTCGAAGCAGTTGTGTCAAAGGAAAGAGGAAAGGTTTTGGTGGGAAGAAAAGAGGTTAGAGAATCCGACCCGCCGGGCGTTCGGCGGGGCCGTTTGGGGTTCCGGTTGGAAACGGGGCGGTGGGTTGGGATAGGCTGAACGCTCCCGCAATGAGGCCCCAAGGGGGGGCGGACCGGAGGGAGAAGATGGGCTACAACGAGGATCTGGACCTGCGGATCCGGGACATCGTGGGTCGATGGCCGGGCCGCGCCGCCAAAAAGATGTTCGGAGGGGTGTGCCACCTGTGGAGGGGGCACATGGTGGCCGGGGTGCACGGCGATCACCTCATCGTGCGCCTCGGGCCGGAGGGGACGGCGCGGGCCCTGGCCGAGCCCCACGTGCGGCCCTTCGACCTCACCGGCCGGCCGATGAAGGGCTGGGTCATGGTCCACGTGGCCGCCTTGGGGGCCCCGGGGGCGCTCGAGGGGTGGCTCGCCCGGGCCCGGGCGTTCGTCGAGACGCTGCCGCCCAAGGCGTGAGGGGCCGGCCGTGAGGGTTCTCCTGTGGTACTGCGACCGGTTCGCGTGGCGCCCGGCCCTCCGGACCCTGGAGACGGCCCCGCCGGCCGAGTCGGGCGAGGTGAGGGACGCCGTGGTGGCCTTTGTCCACGTGGAGCCGGGCGACGGGCCCGACCAGGAGACCAAGCTCGTCAAGAACGTGAAATGGCTCGCCCGCAAGTGGAGCGTTCGCCGGGCGGTGCTCCACTCGTTCACCCACCTGGCCGAGGAGAAGGCGGGCCCGGACGAGGCGCTGGAACTGCTGCGGCGGGCGGCGGTGCGGCTCGAGGCGGCGCAGTATCCCGCCGCGCTCACGCCCTACGGCTATTTCCACGACCTTACGGTGGAGGCGCCGGGGCACCCGTTGGCGCGGATCTTCAAGGCGTCTTGACGCCGCCGGCCTGGGGGAGGTCCGGGACGGGTTCGGGAAGAACGCGGCTCTGGAACTCGGCGACCACCCGGTCGCCCCGCCGGAGAAACGCCGCCGGGCAGTCCCATGCGTTGCACAGGGCCAACACCTGGGTCCAATCGGGTTCCGGCCGGAGGAACAGGGCCACGTAGGAGGCCCCGGGCCGGCAGTCGTGGGGAGCGAGGAGCGGCAGGGGTTCGCGGCAGGCGGGACACGCCACCTCCACCACCGTGCCGACAGGGAACTCCACCTCGCACGCCTTCCGCTTGTCCCCGCCGAAGGGGCTCAAGACCACCAGGCCGGCCCGATCGCCGGCGCGGCACCGAACCCCGATGCCGGGTTTGCCGCGAAACCGGGGGTGCTCGGGGCGGACCAACGGGTGGCCCCGGGGGCAGTACGCGGAGTGGACCAGGAGTCCTTCGGACTTTTCGGGCGGCGCGGCCCGGTGGGGGGCGGGTTCCGGGAAGACCAGGCGTCCGGCGGCGTCGTAGAGGGGCATGGCATCCTCCTGGACAGCGGGGATGCCATCACCCTATCACAAGTTCACAAGAAGGGAAGGGGGGCCCTGGGCCCAAACGAATACCGCCCCGGCCAAACGGCCGGGGCGGCGGGGAACCATCAGGGGGTGCGCGGATCAGGCGGCCTGCTGCCCCTTGAGGGCCTGGACCTGCCGCGTGAGCCGCGAGATGTGCCGGGCCGCCTTGTTCCGGTGGATCACGCCCTTGATCACGGCCCGGTGAAGGTACGGCGCGGCCTTCTGGAGCGCCGCCTCGGCCTGGGCGGCGTCGCCGGCCTCCACGGCCATGCGCACGGCCTTGATGAGATTGCGGTAACGGGTGCGCACGGCCTTGTTGCGCATCCGGCGCTTCTCGTCCTGCTTCATCTTCTTGAGGGCTGATTTGTGGTTCGCCACGGGGGCCTCCTCCCGTCTGGATCTCGAAAGGTTCGGGTGGGTTCCGAAAGCGGTGCTTCTACCACCGCGGGCGGGGGAGTGTCAAGACAAAGGGCCAAGCGGCCTAGAGAGCATATTGACCCGGCGCCAATAGACGCGCGTAAGGAGATCGCGAGGGCATGGGGCCTGCTTCCGTCCGGGCGTGAGTGCGGCATCCGGCTTACGCTGCATCCGGCACTCAGCCGGGTGGACGTAACTGCCTAGCAAGTCGGGGCGTTTTTGTCGGTCCGATTCGTCGGGAGAGTCCCAGTCATCGGCTGAGTGCCGGACGCAGCGACTGTAGGAGCCACGCCCGGCGCTCCAGCAGGCCCCATGCCCTCGGCCGGGCCTATTCAGCCGCCGGAGCGACAGGTGGTGCCCGAAGTCACTTCGGTCCACGGTCGCCGGTCTCGCGGTCTCCGGTCGTTCGGGCCAGCGCCGGCGTTCCTGCGTGTGGGCCAAAGCCCAGCTCCTGGAGAAGAAGGCAGGCGGCCTGTGGGCGCTGCGATGGGATCGGTCCGGGCCGCCGGGAGGGGGGGGCCCTGGAAGAAACCGGGGGCTTGTGGCATCTTGACGGCCCCCCGGGGGCGCCGTGGAGCGAGGGGCCTCCCCGGCGGGCGCCGGGGACTTGGGATCGGTCGGGACCTCGGCTGCGGGGACACCCCAGAGGGAAGGAAGGTTTCGTGGCAGGCGGAAAGCCGGATGTGAGGTTTTGGAAAAGCGTGACCCGGTGGGAGGAAGCCGCCGGGGCGCCGTGGCCCCAGGTGGCGCTGGCGGGGCGGTCCAACGTGGGTAAATCCTCCATCGTGAACCTGCTGACGGGCCGAAAGGGGCTTGCCCGCACCTCGTCCACCCCGGGGAGGACCCAGACGCTGAACCTCTTCGTGGTGGACGAGCGGTTCGCCCTCGTGGACCTCCCGGGGTACGGGTACGCCAAAGCCCCCGTGGGCACCGTGCGGGCCTGGACCCGCACGGTGCGAGACTTCGTGGGCCGGTCGGACCGCCTCGTCGGGGTGGTGCTTCTGGCCGACATCCGGCGGGAGCCGGGGGATCACGATCTCGCGTTCGCCGACCTGGTGCGGGCGGCCGGGAGGCGCTTGGTCGTCGCGGTCACCAAGGCCGACAAGGTGGCCCGGGGCCGCCGGCCGGAGCACCTCAAGACGATCGCGGCGGGGTTCGGCGTGCCGCCGGAGGAGCTGGTGGTGACCTCGGCCCGCACCGGGGAGGGGAAGGCGGAGCTGTGGAAGGTCGTGCGGGGCCTGGTGGACGCATTCCAAGTAACTTCCCGCTAGGACGTTAGGAGGCTAGGACGCTAGGATGCCAAAATCCTTTGTGATTCTGGCGTCAGCGGCCGTCCCAACCTGTGGGCGCGGCGTCCAAGTCGCGCCGCCCTTTCTTTCGGGCTTTCGGCCCGGATCGCGGCATGGACGCCGCTCCCACCCTAAACCCTGACTGGGACGTTACAGAACTGCCCTGTGTGGCGGGGCCCCAAAGGGGCCCTGGGGACTTTCCAAGTAACCTAGGCTGGGCGGCTGGGCTGCTCGGCAGCTAGGCGGCTAAGAACATTTGGGATTCCGGCGTCATCGCGCCGGCCGACCCGTGGGGGCGGCTTCCGTATCGGGGGCCAGAATTCAGGTTCTTCCGGCAAATCGTTAGGTGCCCGGGGGTGGAGGTCGAGCAACCCCTTTCGACATGATCGCCATGGTTCCAAAGAAAGAGTCGCCGCCATGCGGCCGATCCTGTGGGTTGGAACCACCTACACGATCGGAGGTC
>NZ_BAAHFQ010000085.1:0-13631 GCF_054681715.1 Deferrisoma sp. | reverse complement strand
TTGAAGTCCTTGAGGGCCTTCTCCTCGAACCCCAGCTTCGTCATGTCGAGCTGGAGGTTCGACTTGTCGAGGAGCCGCAGGACGATCTTCTCCCCGAAGAGCGTCGGCAGCACCGACACCCGGAAGTCCATGTCCTTGTCTTTGGAGATCTTGAGCTTGATCCGGCCGTCCTGGGGGAGCCGCCGCTCGGCGATGTCCAGGCTGGCCATGATCTTGACGCGGCTCGTGATGGCGTTCTTGAGCTTCATCGGCGGCCGCATCTGCTCGTAGAGCACGCCGTCGATGCGGTAGCGGACCCGGAAGCTCTTCTCGTAGGGCTCGATGTGGATGTCGCTCGCGTTCTTCTTGATGGCGTCGGAGAGGATCAGGTTCACGAGCTTGACGACGGGGGCGTCCTCGACGGCGCGCTCGAGGTCGGCCACGTCCACGTCCTCTTCGTCCTGGACGAGTTCCAGTTCGTCCAGGTCGAAATTGCCCATCACGTCCAGGAGGGTGGCCGACGAGTCGTAGTACCGGTCGATGGCCTCCTTGATGGCCGACGGCGCCGCCAGCACCATCTCGACGTTGTAGCCCGTGAGGAACTTGACGTCGTCGAGGGCGAACATGTTGGAGGGGTCGTCCACGGCCACGATCAGGGTGGAGCCGACCCGGTTGATGGGGATGATCCGGTACTTCTGGACCAGATCCTCGGGCACGAGCTTCGTGACCTCGGGATCCACCTCGAAGTTGGCGAGGTCCACCGTGGGCACCCCGTATTGCTTCGAGAGGGTCCGGACGAGGTCCTTCTCGTCCACCAGGCCGAGCCGTACCAGCGCCTCGCTCAGGCGGCCCCCGTTCTTGCGCTGGTCCTCCTTGGCTTTTTCGAGGTCGGCCGGGGTGAGGACGTTTTCCCGGATCAGCAGTTCGCCGAGTCGTTTGGACATGAGACCGTCCTGTGGCTTTCAGCTAGGCGGCTGGGCGGCCGCGACGTTTGGCCCTTGCGTGGGGTGGCCGCACCCTCACAGGTGGGAGGCCCCGGCGTGTCTGCCTCGGCGCAGGGGTCCTCCGGGACCGAGGCTCCGCGCCCGTCACTCCCCCATGGCCCGGGTCATCACCGCCACCGGAGCTTCCCGGCCGGTCCAGAGCCGGAACGCTTCGGCGCCCTGGTAGAGCAGCATCGACCGGCCCGAGGCGGCCCGGTGCCCGGCGGCGCGGGCCTGGTCCACCAAAGCGGTCTCCCGGCCTTTGCGGTACGCCATGTCGTACACGGCGAGCTCCGGGAGGCCCCCGAGCTCCCACGGCCACCGGGCGCCGTCGTCGAGGCCCGCCGGGGTCGCCCCCACCAGAAGGTCTCCCGGCCCGGGTGCGAACGCCGTGATCTCCACGGCTTCCAGGCGACAAGGGGAGATCCGGGGCGCCAAGGCGCGGGCGAGGTCCTGGGCACGGATAGCGTTTCGGTTCATCACGAAGATTTCTTGAGCGCCCCCCGACGCCAGGGCCACCACGGCCGCCTTTGCGGCCCCTCCGGCGCCCCAGATCCAGGCCCGCCGCCCCTGGGGGGCATACCCCAGATCCTCCGCCAGGGCCCGGGCGAACCCGGCCACGTCGGTGTTGAAGGCGCGCCAGCCCCCCTCCGCCGCCACCAGGGTGTTGGCGGCCCCCACCAGGCGGGCCGTGGGGTCGGCTTCGGCGGCGAGGCGAAGCGCCGCTTCCTTGTGGGGCACGGTGACGTTCAGGCCCGCGACCCCGAGGGCAAGGCAGCCGGCGAGCGCCGCCTCGAGGCCCTCGGGGGCGACGTCGAAGGCCAGGTACACGGCGTCCAGGCCCAGCGC
This sequence comes from Deferrisoma sp., assembly GCF_054681715.1. NCBI lineage: Bacteria > Pseudomonadati > Thermodesulfobacteriota > Deferrisomatia > Deferrisomatales > Deferrisomataceae > Deferrisoma > Deferrisoma sp. Next base: position 11,820 of record NZ_BAAHFQ010000085.1, on the reverse strand, counting down.
CGCAAACGCCGCGTTGTGCATGGCCGGGGACAGGCTGTGGGCCACGGGGTGGCCGAGGAGGCCGTACAGGCGGGTGCGGGGGGTGGGGCGGGGGATCATGGGGCGGCGCGGGCCGCTTCCTTGGGCGTTCCCAGCAGGCGACGCACCTCCGTGACGTCGGAGCGGATGTGGGCGACGAGGTCGTCCACCGAGCGGAAGGCGATCTCACCCCGGATCCGTACCACGGGCTGGATCCGGAGTTCAACGCCGTAGAGATCCCCTGAGAAATCCAGGAGATAGGCCTCGACCCCGCTGGCCGAGGCGCCGAAGGTCGGGTTGGGGCCGATGTTCACCGCCGCGCCGTAGGTGCCCGACGGGGTTTCGGCCCACGCCGCGTACACGCCGGCCGGCGGGAGGCACTCCTCCCGCGGCAGCACGTTCGCCGTGGGAAACCCGAGGCGACGGCCCCGGGCGGCGCCGTGGATCACCGGGCCGTGGAGGGTGTAGGGCCGGCCGAGAAGCCGGGCGGCCGTTTCGAAGTCCGCCGATTGGACCGCCCTTCGGATCCGGGTGGAGCTCACCACTTCCCCGTCGAGGAGGAACTGGGGGAGCACGCGCACCCGGAATCCGGCCCGGCGGCCCTCCTCCTCGAGCAGCGCGATGGAGCCCCTGCGCTCCCGGCCGAACCCGAAATCCGGCCCCACCCAGATCTCCCTCGCGCCGAGGGCGTCCACGAGGGTGCGGCGCACGAAGTCCGTGGGGTCCTGCGCCGCGTACTCCCGGTCGAACCGAGCCCACACGAGCACGTCCACCCCCAGTTCCTCGATCCGCGCCACCCGGTCCTCGAACGAGGTGAGCAGGGGGGGGCAGTACGCCGGGTTCAGAACCCGCAGGGGGTGGGGGTGGAACGTGTACACCACCGAGGCGGCCCCGAGCTCGCCCGCCCGGGCCACGACCCGGCCGATGAGTTCCCGGTGTCCCAGGTGGACCCCGTCGAAGTTCCCGATGGTGACGACCGAACCCCCCAGGGTGCCGGGGGCCAGTTGGTTGTGTTCGATGACGCGCATGGCAGCCGTTGAAGCGCTGGAAGGCGGGGGAGGCGAAACGGCGAAAACGCCGAACCCCCTCCCCACGCCGGGGATGACGGAATCGGGCGGCGATTCGCCGGAGCCTCCCCGCCGCGAGGGGCGTGGGGGGCAACCCTCCGATGCCGCCGCAAAGCGCTAACGGTAGGTGGGCCGGGGCGGGGTGTCAAGGCGCGGAAACCCGGCGGCCAGGAGGCATCCGCCCACCACGAGCATCCCACCCACCCACTGGGCCGGGCCCGGGAGCTCCCCCAGGGCCAGGGCCGCCACGAACCCGGCGTAGAGGGGAAGGGTGTTGTAGAATGCCATGGCCCCCGAGGGGCCGAGCCGCCGCACCCCTTCGTTCCAGGCCAGGAAGGCCACGAACGAGGGGCCGGCGCCGATGTAGAGGAGGGCGGCCACGACCCCGGGCGACCAGCGGGGCGGCAGGGCGCCCCACTCCCAGGCGGCCGGGCCGAGGAGCACGAGGGCTCCGAGCACCGTGGACGTGGCGGTGACCCACACCGTGGGGTGGCGTTCGAGGAGCCTGCGCCCGGCGATGGAGTACAGGGCCCAGCACACGACGGCCCCGAGAACGAAGAGGTCGCCCGGGTTGAACCGCAGGGACGTCAGGATTTCCCAGGACCCCCGGGAAAGGATGATGGCGACCCCGACAAGGCTCACCAGCCCGCCGATCACGTGCTGCCGGGCAAGCGGGGTGCCGAGGAGCAGCCGGGCGAGAAACACGGTCACCAGCGGCCCCGCCGCGTTCACGAGCCCGGCGTTCACGGCGGTGGTGGACCGGAGCCCTGCGTAGAGGAGCACCTGGAACCCCACCACCCCGGTCAGGGCCATTGCCGCGATGAGCCCCCAGTCTTTCCGGGTGGCTCCTTTGGGGCCCGCCCGGGTCCGCCACAGGAGCAACCCGAAGAGCACCGAGGCGATCGCGCCCCGGATCGCGGCGAGGGTCCAGGGGCCCACCGCGTCCCGGAGGGCCCGGCCGAGCACGACGTTGCCGGCCCACAGGAGCGTGGCGGCGTTGACGAACAGGTAATCGGTCCACTTGATCACGGGTGCGCCTGGGGATCTATGCGGGGCCGCCGTGCAGTTGAGAGTTCTAGCCGCGGCGGGACCATCCCGGGAGCCGCCCGGGGCGACCCCTGCGGTTCCGAGCGGACCCTACCGGCGGCGGCGGGGTTGTGGAACCCTACCGGGTCGGTTCTGCCGGTTCAAGCCCGAGGCGGCTCGGGCCGAAAGGAGATGCCGGTGCCCCAGTTCCGGGTACAGCCTGCGGACGTGGACGAACGGGAGGGACGGGCGATCCTCCGGGGGGCCGAGGCGCACCACCTCACCCGGGTGTTGCGGCTGGGGGCGGGCGAGACCGTGCTTCTCTTCGACGGCGCCGGCCGGCGCTGGGCCGGGGTGATCGAACGCACGGGCCCCGAGGTGGTGGTGGCGGGGCTCACCCCCCAGGCCGCCAACGAATCCCCGGTGCGCCTGGAGCTGGTGGTGGCCCTGCCCAAGGGGGAGCGGTGGGACCGGGTCCTGGAGAAGGGCACCGAGCTCGGGGTGAGCGCCTTTCGGCCGGTGTACACCGAGCGCACGGTGGTGCGCCTGTCGCCGGGCCAGGAGGCCCGGCGCCTCGAGCGGTGGAGGCGGATCGTGGAGGCCGCCGCGAAGCAGTGTGAACGGGGGGCGCTTCCGGAGGTGTTCCCGCCGGTCCCGATCGCGGACGCACTCGGGGTCCTGGGGCCGCCGGGCCCCGACGAGGTGCGGGTGGTGTGGGCCGAGAGGAGCCTCGAACGGCTCGCCCCGCCGCGGGGCGTCCGGCGGGCGATGTTGGCCTCGGGGCCCGAGGGGGGGTGGACCGAACACGAGCTGGGTCTGTTGCGGAAAGCGGGGTTTCGGCCGGCCGGGCTGGGTCCCCGGATCCTCCGGGCCGAAACCGCCGCGGTGGTCGGCGCGGCCCTGGCCCAGTTCTGGTGGGGGGATCTGAACGGCTAGGAAGCCCGGGAGTTGTGCCGGGTAGAGGAGCGTTTTGGGCGCGGCCGCGGGCGCCGCGGTCTTGTGGGGGGAGAACCCCGGTGATACGGTGACGAGCCGAGGCCCTGAATCCGGAGGTCGATCATGAAATGCCCCAAGTGCGGCTACACCAGTTTTGACCACCTCGACGAGTGCAAGCGGTGCGGCACTGACCTGCGGGACGTGCGGACCCTCCTGGGGTTGATCGTCGTTCGGCCGGAGGACCGGATCGCCGTGCCCCAGGAGGCGTCCTTCGAGGAACCCGTGCCGTCGGAGGCCTTCGTCACCGCGGACGAGGAGATCCACGCGGTGGACCTGGGGGGGGAGGACGAGTCCCCCGGGGAGTTCCTGTCGGAGATGAACTTCGAGGAATCGTTCGAAGACGTGGTGGAACGCACCAGTTACGAGGCGGTCGAAGAGGAGGGCGCGGAACCACCGCCGGCGGACGTGCCGGCGGAGGACGACGGCCTGCTGGACCTGGACTTCTCCGACATCTTCGCCGAGGAGAAGAAGGACGAAGGATGAATGAGCCTTCAATGTTGGCCCGTTCGGGGGATTCCCTTGACGGAGTGTGGGGCCTCGGGTAGCGTGGGCGCCCGGGGTCGTCCATCGGGCGGCCCCAGGTAGGTCGGATTCCCACAGTCCCGTTTGGGTGTGCAGGAGAGGTCGCCGACCTCTCCTTTTTTTGTTTGTAGGTGCCCCCTCGGGCACGCGAGAAAGCAAGGAGTCGTTCGTGAGAAAGCCGTTGTCCCCGTTTGCCGTGCGCCGTATGTTCTGCGATCGCCCCATCGTGCAGGGGGGCATGGGGGTGGGGGTTTCGTTGGCCGAGTTGGCGGGCGCCGTGGCCCGGGAGGGGGGCATGGGCACGGTGTCGAGCGCGTGTCTTGACCGCTTGGTGAGCCGGCGGGTGGGCCGGCAGGTCGGTGCGCGGGAGGCCGCGGCCCTGGAGGTGGCGGAGGCGAAGAGGCGGTCCGGCGGGCGCGGCGCCGTGGCCATGAACGTCATGGTGGCGATCCAGGACTCGTACGCCGAGAGCGTTCTCGGGGCCCTCGACGGCGGCGCCGATGCCATCGTGTCGGGCGCGGGGTTGCCGCTTTCGCTCCCCTCGGTTGTGGCGGGGCATCCCCGGGCCGAGGATGTGGCCCTGATCCCCATCGTGTCCTCGGCCCGGGCGCTCCGGGTGCTGGGGAAACGGTGGGCGGCGGCCGGCCGCCGGCCCGACGCCGTCGTCGTCGAAGGCCCCATGGCGGGCGGCCACCTGGGGTGGAAGAGCCGGGAAGAGGTGGAGGATCCGGCCCACGCCCTGGAGAACCTGGTGGACGAGGTGCTCGCCGAGGCGGAGCGGCAGGGGGGCATCCCGGTGATTGCGGCCGGGGGGATTTACGACCACGAGGACGTGGCGGCCATGCTTCGGCGGGGTGCCGCGGCGGTCCAGCTCGGGACCCGATTTCTGGCCACGCAGGAAAGCGGAGCCTCCGAGGCCTACAAGCGGGCCGTGGTCGCGAGCACCCTTCAGGACATCGAGGTGGCGGTGGCGCCCGGCAGTCCCTGCGGGCTGCCGTTCCGGGTGCTGCGCTCGTCCAGCATGTACCGGAAGGCGGTCTCCGGGGTGCTGCGGGTCCGGTGCGACAAGGGGTACCTCAGGGGCCCCGCCGGCTGCCTGGCCGTGCGGGAGCAGGGCAAATACTTTTGCATCTGCAACGGGCTTCTGAGCTCCGCCGGGTACAACCCCGACGAGGAAGCGCCCCTGTACACGGTGGGGGCCAACGCCTGGCGGGTGGACCGGGTCGTGCCGGTGCGGGAGCTGATGGCGGAGCTCTGCGGGGAAACCGAGGCCGCGCTCCCCCGCGCCGCCAACGCGTGAGGGGGCTGGGGCGCTGGGACGCTAGGAGGCTGGGAGGCTAGGACGCTAAGATCATTCGTGATTCCAGCGTCAGCGGTCGCCCTAAGCTGTGGGAGCGGCTTCCAAGCCGCGACCGGTGTTCCTGCGAGCCTTGCGGCCCGGGTCGCGCCTTGGAAGGCGCTCCCACACCGGGGCCCTGACTCGCACGTTCCTGTCCTGCGTTGCGGGACCCCAAAGGGGCCCTGGGGAGCTTCCAGGTAATTTCGGCTAGGCGGCTGGGCTGCTCGGCAGCTACGCGGCTAAGAACATTCGGGATTCCGGCGTCATAATGCCGGCCAACCCGTGGGAGCGGCTGCCGTAGCAGGGGCCAGAATTCAGAGGTCAGATGTCAGAGGACTCCTGTCCTCTGTCGTCTGTTTTCTGGCGCCCGGCACGGTCTCCGGTCCGTTGGTCCAGAGCGCGGCGGTGTCCCCTGAGGCCGCAAGAAAGAGTTGCTACTATCTGCAAGGGTACCGCCGGGGGGGCGGGTGGGGGGCTGGTTCCGGCCGGGTGCGAGTGCGGCACCCGATCGCCGCGCCTTTCCATGCCGTTGTCGGCTTGGCAGGCCGGGGCGGCGGTGGCGGACGTTCCGGAGCTTCCAAAGCGATCCGGGCGTGGTGAGGGCGCGGCGAGGTAAGGGGCCGCACCGGGCTCTCCACCACCCCCCCCACCCGCGGGCTTCCGTAGCAACGACGGGGATCTGACAATACTTCCGTTGGTGTGAGCATGTTCTTGCGAACGGGCCGCGCCCCGGGGCTTACGGAAGCTTCCAATCGTCTACCATGAACCGACTGCAAGAACTCCTTTCGGTAGTGGGCGAGGCGTTGGGGCCGTACGACGCGGACGAGGCCGTGATCGAGGCCCTGCGCACCCTCCTCGACAACCGCTACGAGGGCCTGATCGTGGTGGATGCCGAGGGCCGGGTCGTGTACATGAACCGCGAGAACGAGCGGTTCCTGGGGCTCGAGCGGGGCGCGGCCAAGGGCCGCCACATCACCGAGCTCATCCCCTCGTCGCGGCTCCATGTGGTTTGCCAGACGGGCCGGGCCGAGGTGGGGCACCTCCAGGAGATCGAGGGGAAGACGAAGGTGGTGGCCCGCATCCCCCTGCGCCGGGACGGCCGGGTGGTGGGCGCCATGGGCTCGATCATGTTCCGGGATCTCCGGGAGGTCGCGCGCCTCAGCCGGAAGGTAAAGGTCCTCGAGGACCAGGTGGCGAGCTACCAGCGAAAGCTCCGGAATCTGCCCCATCGCAACCGTTACACCTTCGATCACATCCTGGGAACGGGGCGAAAGCTCCGGGAAGCCGTGGACCTGGCGAAGCGCGTGGCCCGGTCGGAGGCCGACGTGCTGCTGGTGGGCGAGACGGGCACCGGGAAGGAGCTGTTCGCCCACGCCATCCACAACGAGAGCCCCCGGGCCGACGGGCCGTTCGTCCGGCTCAACTGCGCGGCCATCCCGCGGGAGCTCGCCGAGTCCGAGCTGTTCGGGTACGAGCCCGGGTCGTTCTCGGGGGCCGACCGCAAGGGCCGGATCGGCAAGTTCGAGCAGGCCCACGGCGGCACCATCTTCCTCGACGAGATCGGGGAGCTGCCGCTGGACATCCAGGCCAAGCTGCTGCGGGTGCTCCAGGAGCGGGAGGTGGAGCGGCTGGGAGGTGCGGGCCCCCGCTATGTGGACTTCCGGCTCGTCGCCGCCACCAACGTGGACTTGAAGGAGTTGGTCGAGGCCGGGCGGTTCCGCGCCGACCTTTACTTCCGGCTGAACCGGCTCCTGGTGTACTTGCCCCCCCTCCGGGACCACCCCGAAGACATCTCCCTGTACGTGGATCACTTCCTGGAAACGCACTTTCCGTTCGAGGGGACCGGAAAGCGCCGTATGGCGCGGGAGGCCCTCGAGGCGCTCCAGCGGTACCCCTGGCCGGGCAACGTGCGGGAACTCCAGAACGTGGTGGAGCGGGCGGCCTGGAACGCGGCCGGGCCGGTGATCGAGTTGCGGGACCTGCCGGTCCAACTCCTGACGGCCGATCTTCCCGAGGTGCCCCAAACGGATCCCCCCCTCTTGCGCCAGGCCGTGGAGGAGGCCGAAAAGCGGCTCATCCGTCGGGTCCTGGAGATCACCGGAGGGAACAAGCGGCGGGCCTGCGAGCTGTTGGGAATTCACCGGGCCACCCTGTACCAGAAGCTTGCGCGGTACGGCCTGGGCTGATTCCTGTTGTCTTGTTTGCACGACATGTCGATTTTTTGAGACACACTGCGGGCCCCTCTCGCCACGGAGTTCCCCGCCGATCTCCCCCGAAGTGTCGGATTTCGTAGACATTTGCCCCGCCGCCCCCCGATCGCATCCCCCTCACTTCATGCCCGTAACATCTTAAGAAAAAAAGAAAAACGGATCTTCCCCCGGCCCTGGCACGGGCTTTGCTCTCCAATTCGGGCGCGATGGGAGGTGCCCCGCCCCGAGGGGTACGGGACGTGAGGAGGAAGGACCATGGTGGAAGCGGTGCGGGTGTTTGCGGCCGGGACGGCCGCTGTGTTCGTGGGCATGGGGCTCGTCTATCTGGCCGTGCGGCTCGTGGCCCTCGGCGTGAGCCGGTGGGCCGGGGGCGACGGGGGCGGGGCATGAGTGCCGGGGGATGGGTCGGCGAACTGGTCCACCAGACGGGGTTCCTCGGGCTCACCTGGGGCCACCCGGTGATGTGGCTCGTCGCCGGGTTTTTCCTGTACCTGGCCATCGTCAAGAAATTCGAGCCCCTGCTGCTCCTGCCCATCGCCTTCGGGATGCTCGTGGTGAACCTGCCGGGCACCGGGCTCATGGAGCCGGGCGAGGGGTTGCTGTGGCGGTTCTTCCACTATGGCATCGAGTGGGAGGTCTTTCCTCCCCTCATCTTCCTGGGGCTCGGGGCGCTCACCGACTTCGGGCCGCTCCTGAGCCAGCCGCGGCTCATCTTCCTGGGGGCCGGCGCCCAGGTGGGGGTCTACATCACCTTCTTCTGCGCCCACCTCATGGGGTTTGAGCTCCGGGAGGCCGCCACCATCGGGATCGTCGGGGGCGCCGACGGCCCGACCACGATCTACCTCGGCTCGAAGCTCGCGCCCCACATGCTGGGCACCGTGGCCGTGGCCGCGTACTCCTACATGGCCATGGTGCCCCTTATCCAGCCCCCCATCATGCGGCTGCTCACGTCGCGGGCCGAGCGAAGAATTCGCATGAGCAAGGCCCGCAAGGTCCACCGGGCCGAGAAGGTGCTGTTCCCCGTGGCTGCGGCCCTCGTGGTGATCCTGCTCGTGCCGGCCTCGGCGCCGCTCATGGCCATGTTCATGCTCGGGAACCTGTTCCGGGAGTCCAAGGTGGTCGACCGGCTGGTGGGCGCGAGCCAGAACGAGCTCATGAACATCGTGACGATCCTCCTGGGGATCAGCGTGGGAGCCACGATGCGGGCCGAAACGTTCCTGCAGCCCAAGGTCATCTTCGTGTTCTTCTTGGGACTGTTCGCCTTCATGGTGAGCACCGCTTCGGGGATCCTTTTGGCCAAGCTCGTGAACCTCTTGAGCCGCGACAAGGTGAACCCGCTCCTGGGCGCGGCCGGGGTGAGCGCCGTGCCCATGGCGGCCCGGGTGGTCCACAAGGTGGCCTCGGAGGAGGATCGGCAGAACTACCTCCTCATGTACGCCATGGGTCCCAATGTGGCCGGGGTGCTCGGCACCCTGATCGCCGCGGGCGTGTTCCTGGCCCTGCTGGGGGGGTGAGCCCGTGGAATAGGCCATGTGCGGCCTCGCCGACGGCCGGCGGCCGTGGACCGCAGTCGACGGAACGAATGTTGCTTCCCCGTTCCACCCCGGACGCCCGGGGTGCCAGTATAAGGAGACTTGTGCCATGATCGAGGTCAGGGCCCCGATGGCCGGAAACGTATGGAAGGTGGAATGCGCGCCGGGCGACGCCGTGGCGGCCAACGACCCGGTGGTCGTTTTGGAGGTCATGAAGATGGAGGCCGACGTGTTCGCGCCGGCCTCCGGGGTGGTGAAGGAGGTCCGGGTGAAACCGGGCGATGCCGTGGAGGAGGACCAGGTCCTCGTCGTCTTGGAACCCGCTTAAGGGAAAAGGAGGAGCCATGATTTTCGAACTCACGCCCGAACAGAAGATGGTGCAGGAGCAGGCCCGGCGGTTCGCCGAAAACGAGATCAAGCCGTACGTCGAGAAGGAGGAGGCCGAGCACGCGTTCCCCCTGGAGCGGGTGCGCAAGATGGGGGAGCTCGGGTTCTTCGGCTGCGGCATCGACGAGAAGTACGGCGGAAACGGCATGGGGCTCCTGGAGAGCGTGCTCCTGGCCGAGCAGATCGCCAAGGTGAGCCCCTCCTGGCGGCTCCCGTTCAACATGCAGAACCTCGGGCCGGCGCTGACGGTGCAGAAGTTCGGCACCGAGGAGCAGAAGGAAACGTACATCCCCGGGTGGGTCAGCGGGGAGAAGATCGGATTTTTCGCCATCACCGAGCCCAACAGCGGCTCGGACGTGGCCAGCATGAAAACCACGGCCACCGACAAGGGGGACCACTGGGAGCTCAACGGCACGAAAACGTGGATCTCCAACGCCCACGTGGGGGACGTGGGGCTCGTGTACGCCTACACCGACCGGTCCAAGAAGTACCAGGGCATGACCTGTTTCCTGGTGGATCTGAAGAACACCGAGGGCATCACCACCCGGGCGATCGAGACGAAGCTCGGGCTCCACTGCGCCCCCACCGGCGAGATCTATTTCGACGGGGCCAAGATCCCGAAGGATTCCGTGCTCGGCCAGGTGGGCGAGGGATTCAAGATCTGCATGTGGCAGCTCAACAACACCCGGCTCGGGTGTGCGGCCGGGGCCCTGGGGTGCGCCGGGGGGCTCATCGATCTCGCCATCCAGTACGCCAACGAGCGCACCCAGTTCGGAAAGCCGATCGGCGAGTTCCAGATGATCCAGTCCACCATCGCGGAGCTCGTGGCCGAGCACCACGCGGCCCAGCTCCTCGTCTACCGGGCGGCCTACCTCAAGGACAAGGGCCTGCCGAACCAGTTCGAGACCTCGATTGCCAAGTACTACTCCGCCGAGGCCGCTGTGCACGCGGCCAACGAGGTGATGAAGATCTACGGGTCCTGGGGGTACTCCACCGAGTACCCGGTGGAGCGGTACTTCCGGGACGCCAAGTCGTACCAGGTGGTGGAAGGCACCTCCAACATCCAGAAGCTCATCATTTCCGGGATCGCCCTGGGGAAGGCGCCCAACCGCTGATCCCCCGAGGGAGGAGGCGCGTTTGCGCGGGGCCCCAGCCGATTGGTCGGCCGGGGCTCTTTTTTTCGGCGGGAACCAGGGCCCGGGGGTTGCATACCTACCAAGCGTTTGGTAAACAGGGCGTGGATTTGACCCGGCGTTTGGCCCGGACGGGCCGGGCCGGCCGGCCCGGTTTCGCGGTGGAAAACGGCCGAGGACGTGTGAAACTTTACCGGGCCGGGGTCGGGCGCCCCGGCCCGGTTGGGTACCCTGACACGCGACGCAGGAGCGGACACCATGAACATCGCCGACACCCTGGATCGGAACAAGATTTTCTTCCCGGAACGGGAGGCGATCGTGTACGGCGATCGCTCGTGGACCTATGGCCAGTTCTGGGCCGATGCGAACCGGATGGCGAACGCCCTCAAGGGGTTGGGGGTGGAGCAGGGGGACAAGGTGTGCCTGTTTCTCACCAACTGCCCCGAGTTCATCATCGCCTACTACGCCTGCCAGAAGGTCGGGGCGGTGGCGGTGTCGATCTCGAGCATGTGCAAGGCCGACGAGGTCGAGTACATGGTGAACGACTCCGAGGGCGTGGTGCTCATCACCGAGGAGGCCCTCATGGAGCACGTGCCGGCCCGGGCCAGGATACCGAACCTGCGCACGGTGGTTTCCATCGACGGGGATTCCGGCGACCGGAAGTGGTCCGATCTGCTGGGGGCGGCGTCCCCCGAGTTCCGCACGGTGTACACCGACCGCCACGAGGGGGCGGCCATCATCTACACCTCGGGAACCACCGGGAAGCCCAAGGGCGTGGTGCTCACCCACGGCAACGTGGTCTCCAACACGAACGCCGCCAAGTACATGTGCCAGATGCGCCCCGACGACCGGGCCATCTGCTTTCTGCCCATCTACCACTCCTTCGCCCAGAACTTCATCTTCAACTCGGTGGTCCAGGCCGCCTGCACCCTGGTGCTCCACAAGAAGTTCGATCTGGACCGGGTGCTCGAAAGCCTCCAGAAGGACCGGATCACCCGCTGGTACGCCGTGCCGGCGATCTACATCATGGTGCTCAACGATCCGCGCTCGGCCGAGGCCATGAAAACGGTGCGGTACTGCTTCTCGGCGGCCTCGTCCATGCCCGGCGAGGTGGCCCGGCAGTGGAAGGAGAAGTTCGGCCTCGTGATCCACGAGGGGTACGGGCTCACCGAGACCACCCCGTTCGCAACCTACAACCACGAGTTCCGGCACAAGGAGGGGTCGGTGGGCACGGCCGTCATGGACGTGGAGATCCGGATCGCCGACGGCGACGGCAACGAGGTGCCCCGGGGGGAGCTGGGCGAGATCTGGATCAAGGGGCCCAACGTGATGAAGGAGTACTACCGGAAACCCGAGGAGACCGCCGAAACCATCGTCAATGGGTGGCTGCGCTCGGGGGACATCGGGTACATGGACGACGAGGGGTACGTGTTCATCGTGGACCGCCTCAAGGACATGATCAACTCGGCCGGCCTCAAGATCTGGCCCCGGGAGGTGGAGGAGGTGATCTACACCCACCCCAACGTGCGCGAGTGCGCCGTGATCGGGGTGCCCCACGAGGTGTTCGGCGAGACCGTGAAGGCGGTGATC
>NZ_BAAHFQ010000084.1:0-14086 GCF_054681715.1 Deferrisoma sp. | reverse complement strand
GTCCGGCCGGGCCGCCTTCTGATCCTGGGGTTCGAGGGGGTGGACGTGCCCCCGTGGCTCCCCGCCTTCGCCCGGCGGTGGGGCCTCGGGGGCGTGATCCTGTTTCGCCGGAACGTGCCGGACGCCGGAACCGCGGCGCGGCTCGTGGGGGCCGTGAAGGCGAGGCTCCGGGAGGCCGATCCGGGCTCCCCCGCGCTTGTGCTCGTGGACCAGGAGGGGGGCCGGGTCGAGCGGCTCCGGGACGGGGTGCCCCGGTTGCCCCCGGCCCGGGAGTTGGCCCGGGAGGGGCCGGACCTCCTCTCGGAACGGGTCGAGGCCCAGGCCCGGGCCCTCGCCGTCCTCGGGATCGACGTGAACCTGGCCCCGGTGTGCGACCTGCCGGCTTCCGGGGAGAGCGGCGTCATCGGCGACCGCGCCTTCGGCGACGACCCGGCCGCGGTGGCCCCCCTGGTGCGGGCCCACGTGGGGGCGAGCCTGCGGGGCGGGGTGGCCCCCTGCGCCAAGCACTTTCCGGGGCACGGCCGGGCCCGGGTGGACAGCCACGTGGGCCTTCCCACCGTGGAGGCCGGGTGGGACGAACTGGAACGCAGGGATCTCGTGCCGTTTCGAGCGGCCGTGGAGGCCGGGGTGCCGCTCGTCATGGCCGGGCACCTGCGGGTTCCGGCCGTGGACGACCGGCCGGCCTCGCTGTCCCGGCGGTGGCTGGGGGACGTGCTCCGGGGCCGGTTGGGCTTTGGGGGAGCCGTGATCTCCGACGACATGGAGATGGGGGCGCTGGGGGCGCTCGGACCGGCCGCAGAGGGGGCCGTGGAGGCGGTGGAGGCCGGGTGCGACCTCCTCATTTTCGGCCGGATGCTCCGGCCCGACCTCGACCCCGACGAGGTGGCCGGGGCGCTGGCGGAGCGCGCGCGCCCGGAGCGGTTGGCCGAGGCCCGGGCCCGGGTGGATGCGCTTGTGGGGAACCGGCGATGACCGCGGTTCCTACGGCCCGGGACCTCGTCCGGGTGTTTCCGGATTTCGGTTCCGTGGACCGGGTGGAGCCCTTGGCGGGCGACGGATCGGCCCGGCGGTTCTACCGCGTGTTCGTGGGAGAAGAAACCCGGGTGCTCCTCGAGGGCCCCGACCCCATGGAGAACGGGGCCTACGTCCGGATCACCCGGCACCTCGCCGCGTGCGGGGTCCGGGTGCCCCGGGTGTTCGGCGTGTGGGAGGAGGGGGGATGGATCCTCCTAGAGGACCTGGGGGACCGGAGCCTCTTCCGGGCCCTGCGGGCGCCGGGGGCAGACCCCGTGGCCCTCTACCGGCCGGTGTTGGACCTTCTCGTCCGGATGCAGGTGGACGGCGCCCGGGGGTTTCGGCTCGAGACGGGGTTCGCCCCCCGGCCCTACGACGAGCGCACCATGGTGGAGGACGAGGGGCTCTACTTCGCCCGGGAGTTCGCGCAAGGGGTCCTGGGCCTCGCGGTGCCGGCCGGGTTCCGGACCGACCTCGAGCGGTTGGCCGCCCGGGTGCCCCCGGGGGCGCGCGGCTACTTCCTCCACCGGGACTTCCAGAGCCGCAACGTCCACCTGACCCCGGAGGGGCCGGCCGCCATCGACTTCCAGGGCGCCCGGCCCGGGCCCCTGGCCTACGACGCGGCGGCCCTCATCCTGGACCCGTACGCCGACCTTCCGGGCCGCGTTCGGGAGGTGCTCCTCGAGGAGTACCGGAACCGCCTCGTGGCGGCCGGGGCCCTTCGGGGCTGGACCGAGGAGGCCTGGATCGCCTGCGGCACCTTCCGGCTCCTCCAGGCCCTGGGGGCGTTCGGGAAACTCGGATGGCGGCTCGGGAAACCCGGGTTCCGGGAGCACGCGCCGGCCGCCCTGCGGACCCTGGAGCACCACTTAGCGCCGGTGGCCCGCCGGTTTCCGCACCTTGCCGAAACCGTGGCCCGGGCCCGGGAGGCCTTGGAACGTTCGGGGAAGAGCCCATGCGAGACGTAGTCTCCGTCACGATCGTGCTCGCACTGGCCGCCCTCGCGGGCGGATGCAGCCCCCGGTCCTGGTGTCGGGGCGTGTTCGAAGGAGACGCCTGGCACGAGCGCGCCGAGAAAACGCCCCCTCCGGACCTTCCTCCGACCTACGAAGAGTACGAACGGGCCCGCACCGAACCTTCGGCCCAGAGGCGCTGAGGCCGTCGAACGCATGGCCGTCGGGCGGGTAGGGGGAGCGCGCTCGGGCGGGCGTCACGCCCGTTGACGCGTCCATCTGGTCGGGCGAGGGAGGAGACCGCCGCGCGCCGCCGGGCGGCCTCGCCGCCCACCCGCCATGCGGAGGGGTTTCTCACAGCCCCCGCGCCCCCACCTGGTACTCCAGGGCCAGGCGCCGCTGGAGCCGTTTGGCCTGGCGGAAGGCCTCCAGCAGGAACTTCCGGTCCAGGGGATTGAGGTCGTCGGGCCGGATGCGGTTGTCGGGCTCGACACCGGCCCGTTCCTGCTCGTACTGGTGCCGCAGCCGGAGCCGCTGCAGAAACAGGTGAGCCTCGATCCAGGCCTCCACCTGCCCCTGGTCGAGGCGGAGCGGCTCGGCGGCGGCCCGGAGGCGTTCCGCCGTGTTGCTGGTGGGCGCGGCGTGGGCGAGCCCGAACACCCGGGCCGCGTCGGTGAAGAGGGCCACGCCGTGGGCTTTGAGATCCACGGTGCCCTTGTGCTCCCCCCGGGTCTCCACCACGAAGTCCCGAAAAAAGCCCAAGGGAGGAGTGCGGCCCAGGGCGTTGGCCGCCAGGAGGTGCAGGAACAGGTCCTTCCGGGGCGCCTCCTGCCGCAGCCAGTCCCGAAGCTCGACGCCGAGCGCTTCGTCGCCGAACAGCGGGCGCAGGTCGAAGAAGATCGTGGCGTTCAGCAGGGCCTCGGGATCGGGGGCGTCGAGCCAGCTTCGGAACCGGTCCTCCCACTCGGCAAGGCTCAAGCACCAGGAGGGATTGGACGCCATCACGCCGCCCTTGCACAGGGGGAATCCGCAGGCCGCCAGGGCCTCGTTGGCCCTCCGGGCGGCCGGCAGGAGTTCCCCCCGCACCGCCTCGGCATCCCGATCGGGCGCGTCGAACACGAGCCCGTTGTCCTGGTCGGTCGAAAGCGTTTGCTCCATCCGCCCCTCGCTCCCGAGGGCGATCCAGCACACCCGCACCCCCTGCGGGAGCGCGGGCAGGAGCTCGAGCTCCAGCACCCGCGTGGTGAGATGGTCGTTCAGGGTCGAGATGAGCCGCGTGACCTGCTCGGCCGCCGTTCCCCCGGCGAGCAACTGATGGGCCAACTCCTTGATCTCCCGGGCGAGGCCGGCCAGGGCATCCACGTCTTCCGCCGCATGAATGCGGTTTCGGAGGTCGGCCAGGCGAAGCCGGTTCCGGCGAAAGAGATCGCTTTCCGACACGAGTCCCACGACGCGGCCTCCGTTTACGACCGGGAGATGATGGAACCCCTCCCGGGCCATGATCATGGCGGCCTCGAACCCGAAGGCCTCGGGGGAGAGGGTGAGGGGATCCGGCGTCATGACCCCCTCCACCGCGTCCGAGGTGTCGCGGCCGGGCAAGGCCACCCGGCGGAGCACGTCCCGGAGGGTGAAGAGCCCTAGGGGATGGCGCCCCTCGTCCGTCACCACCACGACGGTGGCGTTGCGGCGGTCCATGGCCTCCAGGGCGACCCGGATCGGGTCGGTGGGCCGGCAAAGCGGCGGGTCGGGCTGCATGAGGGCCCGGACCGGCTGGGTGAGGCCGGGATCCTCCGGCGCCGAAGGCACCGGCCCCACCCGGGCCGAGGCCGCCCGGAACGCGTCCACCCGGCACCGGCAAAACTCCCGGAACCCCTCGTGGCGCTCGCGCAGCCGCGAAAACTCCTCCACCGGGATCTCGAGGCACCACACGTCGGTGCGGGCCCGCCACGAGAGCCCGGTGGGCCGGTGCTCGGAAAGGGCCTCCACCGGGAAACACTCTCCCTCCACCAGCTCGGCCACGACCCCGCCTTCCCCCACCGCCTCGACCACGCCCTCCTCCACGAACCGAAGCCGGGCGGGTACGTCGTCGGGGCCGAGGATCAGGCTGCCCCGGCGGTAGCACACCTCCCGGAGCCGCTCGGCGAGCCACCGCAAGTCCTCCTCGGGAAGCTCGGAAAAGGCCTCGTGGCGGCGCAGGCGAACCAGGATGTCTTCGGGCATCGGGGCCACGCGCTCTACCTGGGACACGTGGGTACCTCCGTAGGGTGTGGGACGGCTAGAAGGCTAGAAGGCTGGGAAGCTGGAGAGCTGGGAAGCACGTCATCCCCGAAGCGCTTCCTGTCGGTCGGCCGCGATCAGAGGAGATCCGGACGCACGATCCGGTGCTCCCAGAGTTCCCGGGGCGCCACGCGGCGTTCGGTACGACGGGCGGCCGCCGCAGGGGGTCCCCCTCGCAGCAGATCCAGCGCCGCCTGAAGCTGGGGATCGTTCTCCGGCGTGGCGCCGCCCTCGGGGGCGGCCACCGCGACGTCGGGCGTGAGCCCGGTGCCGTGCCAGGACGTTCCGTCGGCCAGTTCGAGCCGCTGGGACGGGATGAGAGGGCGCTTCCGTCCAGAAGCTGTTCTACCGTCTGGGCTACGCCCTTGCCGAAGGTGGCCTCACCGACCAGGGTCGCCACCCCCCGGTGCTGGAGCACCCCGGCCACGATCTCGGAGGCGGAGGCCGAGCCGGCGTCCACCAAAATGACGAGGGGAACGGGATCCACGTCCTCGGCGAACCAGTCCCCGAAGCGGTAGGAAACCGTGAGCCCGAACACGTCCTCGGTATGGAACATCTCCTCCCCGTCCAGGCTGCCTCCGGCCAAGAAATCGGCCAGTTCGATCGCCCCCTGAAAGCTTCCGCCGCCGTCGTCCCGGAGGTCCAAGACCACGCCCGACGGGGCGTTGCCGAGGGCCGTCTTCAGGCTGTTGTAATCCTCGCGCACCCGATCCGCCGTCTGGGTGGTGAAACTCCGAATCCCGAGGTAGGCCACGTCCCCGTCGAGGAGCTTCTCGATGTGGGTTTCCGCGGCGGTGTCGATCTTCAGGGTCATGCCCCCGTGGTCCACGGTCAGCGTTGCGGGTTCCGCCTCGGTGCGGGGAAGAAGGAGCCTCGCGTCGTCCAGGGACAGTTCGTCGAGGGACTGCCCGTTCACCTCCAAGATCCGGTCCCCGGCCTCGAGGCCGTCCCACCAGGCCCGGGAATAGGGGAGCACCTGGTCGACGGTGGGAACCGTGTCCCCCTCGTGGACCGAAAGAACGATCCCGATGTAGGCCCTCTCTCCGGTGATTCCCGGTTCCACCGAACCGGAAAAGGCATCCGCCGTGTGATACACGGCGAACGGGTCGGCGGGCTCGATCGCGGCCACGTACGCGTCCGGGGTCTCGATTCCGCTCACCTTCGCGGGCAGTCGCTCGGGTTCCAGGTAGAGGTTGTGGAACGCGAGGCACGCCTGGGCCACGAGCGCGGGCACCCGGTGGTCCGTGGGGTCCCGGCAAGCGGGTTCTGCGAGGGTGCGGTCGTAGATCGAAGCCAGTTCGGCGTTGGATGCGCCGGGGGGAACGTCGGTCAAAACCAACTCACGCCCCGGGCGAAAGGCCTCCCCGTCGCGGACGACGAAATCGTCGCCCGAGGACCCGCCGCCGCAGCCGAGAAGGACGAGGGCGACCAACGGAAGCAAACGGCGGAAACGGAAGCGAAACCACACGGCGGTTCTCCTCGGGGCGGGGTATGGGGTGCCATTGTGCCACACGGAAACGGCCGCGAAAGGGCGCACCGATACACGACCACTCCCTCGTGTATCGTCTGCCGTCCCGAAAAGGTTGACCCCGCCCCCCTGTTTCACGGAGAAGCGAACAGGAAAAGGCCTTCTTTCTTCCGCCTGGCCCTCTCCGGTCGCGTGGGGCCCGTTGTGGAAGCGGCATACACGCCGCGATCCGGGCCGAAGGCCCGCAGGAGAGGGGCGTCGCGGCCCGGAGGCCGCTCCCACGGGTTGGGATGGGCGGCGTTGACGCCCTTTCGGATCCCTTCGAAAAGGGCCGCCCCATGGGGGCGGCCCTTTTCACGCGGCCCGACCGGCTGGGGGATCAGATCTGAACGTCCGGGGAGAAACCCCGCCGCACCGTGTTTTCGCTCGCGCACCTGGGGTTCACGAACCGCAGGAGGTAGCCCGGTCCCCCCGCCTTGGTGCCGGTGCCGCTCATGGCGAACCCCCCGAAGGGTTGTCGGCCCACCACCGCGCCCGTGCAGCCGCGGTTGAGGTAGAGGTTCCCGACCCGGAACCGCCTCCTGGCATCGGCCAGATGGGAAGGGGTGCGGGAGTACACCGAACCGGTCAGGGCATACCGGGTCCGGTTGGCCACATCGAGCGCTTCGTCGAACGTTCGGGCCCGGTAGAGGGCTACCACCGGCCCGAACAGTTCCTCCTGCATGAGCCGGTGTGCCGGATCACCCACCTCGAACACCGCGGGCCCCACGTACCACCCTTCCCCCCGCCCCGGCCCGACGTAAAGGGGGCGGGCGCCAGGGCCGGGGTCCCTGATCACCGCGGAAAGCCTTGCGTGGGCCTCGGCGTCGATGACCGGGCCGATCCGTGCCCTGGGATCCTCCGGCGGCCCGAGGGGGAGCGCCTGCGTGGCCGCCACGAAGCGCTCGCGAAACGGATCGTACGCCGAACCCACCGCAATGATCCTCGAACACGCGGAACATTTCTGTCCGGCATAGCCGAACGCGGACTGGATCGCACCCGCCACGGCGGCGTCCAGGTCTGCGCTTTCGTCCACCACGATGGCGTTCTTTCCGCCCATTTCGCAGACCACCCGCTTGACCTCGCGCTGCTCGGGACGGGTCTTCCCCGCGACGTCCAGGATCTCGAGACCCACGGCCATGCTGCCCGTAAACGCGATCAGCACCACTCGCGGGTCTGCCACCAGACGCCGGCCCACGTCTTCCCCCCGTCCTGGCAGGAACTGGGCGATCTCCGGCGGAAAACCGGCTTCCATGAGGGCCCGAAAGAAGGCGTAGCCGACCCCCGACGATTGCTCGGCAGGCTTGATCAGGACAGGATTCCCCGCCACGAGGGCGGCCGCGGTCATCCCGGCCAGGATGGCCAGGGGAAAATTCCACGGCGCGATCACCGCCGCGGGCCCGACGCCCTCGTACCAGAGGAGGTTGTCCTCCCCGGGGACCGGACCCATGCGGCGGGGCGCCAACTCCTCCGTGGCCCGGTGGGCGTAGTAGCGGCAGTGGTCCACGGCCTCCGCCACGTCCGCGTCGGCCTCGCGCCACGGCTTTCCGACCTCGTACACCTCCAGGGCGGCCAAGGGCAGGCGGCGCTCTTCCAAGAGGTCGGCTAGGCGTTCGAGGAGTTGGACGCGCTCTCCCAGGGGCCGGTCGCGCCACGAGGGCCACGCCTCCTCGGCGATTTGGACGGCTTGATCCACCTCATCGGGGCCGGCCGTGACCACCCGGGACGCCACCCCTTCCTTCCGAGCAGGGCACGGGTGCTCCAGAACCGGGCCGTCGCGGCGTTCCCGGCCGCCCACCACCACGGGGGCGATGAGGGGCAGAGCCTTCCGGGCTTCTTCCACCGCCTGGCGAAACCTCCCCCGCTCGGCTGAGCGCCCGAAATCCACGAGGCCGCAGTTGTGGAACCCGTTCCCGCCCTGGGCTCCGCCCTGACTCGGGCCGGGCCCCGGCGGGGCGAAGAGCGCCTCGGGAGAAGCCCCCTCCCGATGGGTAAGCCGCAAGAATCCCTCGTTGGATGTGTTCTCCAGGAGCCGGCGGACGAGGTAGGCCATACCGGGGATCAGTTCGCCCACCGGGCAGTACACGCGAACCCGGCACCCCAGGTCCCGCAGGGCCGCCCGCTCGGGCTCGGCCATGCCATACAGGGTTTGCACCTCGATGCGTTCCCGGGGAATCCCCGCCGAGTCTGCGCTCGCCAAAGCCCAGGCGATGGAGCGCAGGTTGTGGCTGGCGAAGGCGGGAAGAAACCGGTCGGGTTCCTGGAGGAGCGCGGTGGCCAGGGCCTCGAACTGGGCGTCCGTTTCTCCCTTGTCGGTGAATACGGGGCAGGGGTAACCCTGTTGGCGGGACCGGATGACCTCGGTTTCCCAATAGGCCCCCTTCACGAGGCGCACGGGAACCGGGACGCCCCGCTCCCGGGCCGTTCGGCCGATGCGTTCGAGGTCCTCGGCCGCACACCGCAGGTACCCCTGGAGGGTGATGCCCAGGTGGGGCCAGTCGCGAAGGCGGGGGTCCAGGGCCGCGCGTTCGAACACCTCGAGGGCCAGATCGTGGAGGTCCCAGGACTCGAGGTCAAGGTGGATCGCGACGCCCACCTCCTTGGCACGGACGAGGAGCGGGATCAGGCGGGCCAACACCCGATCCGCTCCCCCCTCGGGATCGGCGGGGTCCAGGTAGGGGGCCAGGGAGGAAACCTTCACGGATACGTTCACCCGGGGGAGGGGACTTCGGGCCAGCAGGGGATGCTCGGGCCACCTTCGGGCCTCCCGGGCAAGCGTTTCGATGAGGTCTCGGTAGCGGCGGGCATAGGTGTCGGCTTCGGCGTCGCTCACGGTCGCCTCGCCCAGGAGGTCGGCGGTGAACGCGAACCCCTCCCGGTGGAGCCGCCGGAGCCGGCGCACCGCAGAAGGCGCATCGACTCCGACGATGAACCGCGTTCCCAGGCGCTCCACCCCCGCGCGGATCAGACGCGCCGTGGCGGCCGCCAGCGCCGGATTCCCCGCGGCCCGGACCGCGGCGCCTGGAAGGCCGGGGATGCGGGCGGCCGCCGGACCCAGGTACTCGGCCACGTGGAGGGCCACCTGGTCGGCCCGCTGCAGGGCAGGAAGCACGTCCACCAGGCGAAAAAGGGACGTTTTGAACTCCGGGTCGGCCATAGCCAGATCCAGGACCCGTCCCTCCCAGTGGCGGGTGTCGAACAACGTCGGCACATGGCCCTGGATCCGGTCCCAGAGCAACCTGCCAAACTCTTGTACCCGCGCCTCGATCGCCTGGTCCACGTGGTCCGGGATGTCTGGCATCGCGTCTCTCCGGAAAGGGGGCGGCCCATCCACCGATACCACGGCCCTGCCTCCCGTCAACCGAACCGGGCACCGACTTGCGAACCTCCGGGATCCGGTAACACTTGGACCCAGGCCAGCCGTAACCCGGGGGGTGGGGAGAGGATCATATGGGACGTCGAGACCTCTGGGCGGTTGGGTGCGCGCTCCTCCTCGCCTTCGGCTGTGGGGCGGGCACGTCTGGCACCGGGGCCCAATCGCCGGTGCCGGACCCCGTCGTTCTCCGCGCGCAAACGATCACGGTGGGGGGATCCGTGCGGGAGGTTCAGGTACCGGAGGGGATGGTCCTGGAGTTTCTGGCGGGCGGAATGGACCGGCCGCGGTTTTTCGCCTTCGACCCGGCGGGCATGCTCCTGGTCGGGAGCAAGGGGGGGACGGTGTACCGGGTTGCGCCGCCCTATTCCCGGGCGGACCCGCTGGTCCGGACCGGCGGCTACCCCCACAGCGTCGCGGTGCGACCGGGCGAACTCCTCATCGCCAAGACCGAGGGGCTCTACGCCGCCCCCTACAAACCGGGCCAGGAGTCTCTGGATCCCGCGACCCTGCGCCTCTTGGCGGCGCTCCCGTCGGGGCGGGGCCACTCGAGCCGTACGGTGGCCGTGGGGCCGGACGGCCGCATCTATCTGAGTCTCGGCATCTCGGGCAACTGCAGCGACGAGTACCTGGACCCCTCCTATCCCTTCGACCGCAGGCGGGGAGGGGTGCTGGTGCTCCGGGAGGGGGACGGCGGTGCCGAGTGGGAGCCGTTCGCCTCGGGGCTTCGCAATCCGGTGGGGTTCGATTGGCACCCGGCCACCGGGCGGCTCTACGCCACCAACAACGGCCCCGACCATTGGGGCTTCGAACAGCCGCCTGAGAACTTCCGCGCCCTACCGCCCGGATCCTTCCACGGCATGCCCTGGTTCCAATGGGATGGGACGGCCCTCAAGCGGGATACCTGCATCGACACGCCTCCGCCCCGGCCCGCCGGGGACGTGGCCCCGCCGGATGCTACGTTCCCGGCCCGCAACGCCCCCCTCGGGATGGCCTTCGTGGGGTCCGGGGCGCTTCGCCCGGAGTTCGAGGGGGACGCGGTGGCGGCCCTCCACGGCAGCTGGGCCACCCGGCCCTCCGGCGGGTTTTTCGGCGACCCGGCCACCCGACGGCCGCCTGCCTTGGTCCTGGTTCGGTTCGAGGGGGGAAAGCCCGTGCGCGTGGACGAACTGGTCACGGGGTTCCAGCTACCCTCGGGGGAGCGGTGGGCCCGGCCAGCCGGGGTGGCCGTGGGGCCGGACGGGCACCTCTATTTCACCAGCGACGAGGGGGTCCAGGGGATCTTTCGACTTCGGGCCGTGGCGGGGGGCGCGCCGTGAGACCGCTCGAGGGGCGGGTCGCCGTGGTCACGGGGGCGGGCCGGGGCCTGGGCCGCGCCACGGCGCTGGCCTTCGCCCGGGCGGGCGCCCGGGTAGCCGCCCTGTCCCTGCCGGGGCCCGACCTCGAGCATCTGGCCTCGGGCCTCGGGGCGATTGGCACACCGCACCTCGTGCTGGCTTGCGATGTGTCCGAGTGGGAGCAGACCCGGGCGGCCTTCGAGGACGTTGAGGCCCGGCTGGGTCCTCCCGCAGCCCTCGTCAACAACGCCGCCGTGATCGGCCCGCCGCGGTTCCGAGAAGACGCCACACCGGAGGCTTGGCACCGAGCGGTCGCGGTGAACCTGCACGGCGTATATCACGGGATCCGGGCGGTCTTGCCCTCCATGGAGAGGCGCTGCGACGGCGCCATCGTGAACCTCTCGTCCGGCCTGGGTCGGATGCCGTTTCCCCGATTCTGCGCCTACGCCGTGACCAAAGCCGGGGTGATCCAGATGACCCGAAGCCTCGCCGTGGAGCTTGCCCCCCTGGGCATCCGGGTGAACGCCGTGGATCCCGGCATGATGGACACCCCCATGCAGGCCGAGGTGAGGGCCCTCGGTTCTGAGGTCCTGGGCTCAGATCTTCACCGGGAGTTCGTTTCGGCGGAGCGGGCCGGGAGGCTTCGGCCTCCCGGGGAGGTGGCGGCGCTGCTGGTTTGGCTCTGCTCCCCGGCCGCCTCCGGCGTCACGGGGATCGAGGGAACGTTACAAGACTACCGCCACCTGGGATGGCCCGGGCCGCGGGCACCCGGATGACCCGGCGGCCTGGCACAAGGAGAGAACGCGATGGATGTGGAGCGGATCTCGGCGGAAGATGCCCGGGCACGGGCGAAGGCGGGGGAGGCGCTCTTGGTGTGTGCCTACGAGGACGAGGAGAGGTGCGCCTCGCTGCGGCTCGAGGGGGCCCTGACCCTGAGGGAGTTTCGGGAGCGGGCACCCGCCCTCGATAAGGCCCGGGAGATCGTTTTCTATTGCGCCTGACCCGCCGAGGGCACGGCCGCCCGGCGGGCGGCGTACTACCGAAGCCTCGGTTTCTCGAACGTGAAAGTCCTCGGGGGCGGCGTGGAGGCGTGGCGCGCCGCCGGGTATCCCATGGGGTGAGGGTACCTTCTCCCACGAATGGATTCCCCTCGCCGTCCCGACACCGGCTCATAGCAAGAAACGGGGAGGCCCCTCCGGGCCTCCCCGTTTCCCCGGTGTCGGCCTTTTCCTTACTGGTGCCGCGCCGCCTCGCGGATCATGCGCTCGGCCTCGTGCTTGATCTCCACCAGGTCCTTCCTCATCTCGGCCAGGCCGTACCAGGTCACGTAGTCCGGGTTCATGTGGAACGCGCCCTGGAAGGCCCGCATCCGGTGCTCCAGGAACATCACATAGAGCGTCTGTTCGATCGGGGTCATCGCGTCGTAGAAGGTCAGGAGATCCGGGTAGGCGGGCTTGCCCGGTTCCGGCTGGATGATGCCCCGCTTGTAGAGGTCGGCCACGATCTCGATGGCCTCGGCCATGAGCTTGTCGGCCTCCTTGATCATCTGGTCGGCGTTGTGGAGCTGGGTCTTGGCGTAGGACGGGCTGTGGCACTGGGTGCAGACTTTGAGCATCCGGTCGCGCTCGGCCTGCCAGTCTTCCTTCGTGAGTCGGGCCACCTTGCCCGCCTTCACCACGTCCAAACGGGCGGTGGGCTTTCCTTCGGGGTCGAGCACGTGAAGGCCCTTGAGGATGGTGGTCCGGTACCCCATCCATTCCTCGTCGTCCTCAGGCAGTCGCAGCCCCAGGAATCCCCAGGCCGTCATGACGGCGTGGTTCCCGTTCTCCATGTGGCAGGTCTGGCATTTGGGCGCCCGGCCGGTGTCACCCTCGGTGAGGTAGATCACGCCGTGCTTGGAACTCGACCACATCTCCCACTGGGGGTGGTCGAAGCCCATGTGGCAGGTGCGGCACGCCTCGGGCCGTTGGGCCTCGGCCTTGGAAAACTTGTGCCGGGTGTGGCACGAGTCGCAGGGGCTTCCGTACCGGGACTCGGCCCGCACCGCCTCGTCGCGCACGCCCACCTTGTGGCAGCCGCCGCAGCCCTTGAGGCCCTGGATGTAAGCGTGGGGTTGGAACCCGGTTTTCGGCATGGCCGCCATGGCGATCCAGCCCAGGGCGTGCTTGCCGGCCATGTACTCGTCGTGCTTTTCCTGGTGACACTCGGCACAGGTCTTTTCGGTGGGCAGCTTCACCTTGGCCACGTCGTCGGCGCTCATGTGCTCCGAACCGTGGCAGTTGGAGCAATCCACGCCGTTCTTGCCCATCTCACCCGACAAAAAGTCCTTGACGATGTTCGGGGTCACCTTGCGGTGACACTCCATGCATTTGCTCTCGGCCGCCAGCGCCGTGCCGGCCCAGAGGATGGCCGCCAGGAGCCCGGCGGCCAGACACGAAAACCGTTTCCTCGTCTTTCCCATGATGCGACTCCTCCTTGCCCGGGCAGGGTTGGAAGGATCCGGCGGGGTGCCCGGCCGGGCCTCCGGGCGCCCCGCGGGGTTACAGCGGTCGCTCGGAAAGGATCGTGCCGTCCCGGCCGATCACCACCTCCCGGGCCGGGATCGTGGAACCCGCCTCCTTGAGGGCCTGGGTGACCATGCCGGAAAGCCCGCCGCAGCAGGGCACCTCCATCCGCACCACCGTGACCGACCGGGGGGCGCCCTGCTCGAAGATCTGGATGAGTTTCCGGAAATGGGCGTTGGCGTCGTCCAGCTTGGGGCAGGCCACCGCCAGGGCCCGGCCGGCGAGGAACCGGTCGTGGAAGCCGGCGAACGCGAAGGGCACGCAGTCGGCCGCCACGACGAGATCGGCGTCCCGGAAAAACGGCGCCGTGGGTGGAAGGAGGGCGAGCTGCACGGGCCACTGCGCCAGGCGGGAGGGCGCCTCGCCGGCGGAAGCCGACGGCTCATGGCCGGCAGCGGGCCGGAGGTTCATCACCTGGGCCGAGGGGCACCCGCCCCCCGGGGACGGGTGGGCGTGGAGGGGTTCCCGCCCGAGTTCCCGCAGGCGCTTTTCCACGAGTTCCTCGTCAAAGGGCTCGGCCTCGCGCTCCTCCACGATCAGGGCCCCCTCGGGGCAGTGGCCGAGGCAGGCGGCCAACCCGTCGCACAGGGCCTCCTTCACGAGCACGGCCTTGCCGTTGCGGATCTCCAGGGCGCCCTCGGCGCAGTTGGGCACGCACTCACCGCAGCCGGTGCACTTTTCCTCATCGATACGGATGATGGGTCGCTTCACGGGTACACTCCTTAGGTCGGGGGTTCGGACGTGTCGAAAGATAATCCCTTCCCGCGTTCGCGCCATTGACCGGGATCAAAAAACCAGAAAAAGGGGAGCGCGCTTGACGACGTTACGCCGGTTCGTACACTGGCACGGGCAGCCCGACCACCCCGCCGCCGGCCGCCCATCCGAAAACGGAGGAACTCCCCATGCGCCAATACGTCATCCTGGGAACCGGCCCCGCCGGAACCGCCGCCGCCGAGACCATCCGGGCGGAGGATCCGAAGGCCCGGATCACGATGGTCAGCCGGGAGTTCACCCCGTTCTATCTGAAGCCGGCCCTGGCCGATTACGTGGCCGGCCGGGTG